>JBIKZA010000014.1:0-44822 GCA_044354975.1 Flavobacteriales bacterium | reverse complement strand
CGTCATCTTTCACCGAACCCATCGAACTAACCGGTTCAGTGGTAGTCATCAGATAATCGGTCCTCACGAAGTGTCATCGCACAGCGTCATCCGCATAGCGGTCATCACGAAGTGTCATCCGCGAAGCGGTCTATTTTATCATCTTCTTCAAATAATCCAAAATACTATCCTCCAACCCCGCCATATCGCTTAATTCTATTTCTAGCGAACGAGTGGAATTGATTAATTCAACAAGTGAAAGGATGAGAGATAAACAAAATACAATGAGAGAAGAGGCGAATGTGTATTCTGCTAAATCCATTTCTTCCCGGTATATATAGTACATGGACACTATAGCGAATATGAAACTCAGCACTCCAAGAATCTGCATGTTTTTTATCAGTCTCAGCCGAAATTTCAAGTTCTTTATTTGGGCGTGAAGAAGTGCTGCTTCCTTAGGCTCACGGCCTTTATAGCGGTCGTGAAGATTTCGAATAACATTAGCCAAAGCAAGAAAACGATTGGTGTAGGCCAACATGATTAAGCTAATCGCAGGGAACAATAATGCGGGGGTGTTAATAGTTATGTCCATAGTTACAAAGTAATTGATTTTTGTGTCCACTTTTATTTCATATTTGCAATTAGCCTAATTTTACGAAATGCCAATAAACTTCGATCGTTCATACATACAGTCTTATTCATCGCTTGAATTGATTGCCAAACAAGCGGTTGAGGGTTTTATAACCGGAATGCATCGTTCTCCGTATCATGGATTCTCGGTTGAATTTGCAGAGCATCGTTTGTATAACGCCGGAGAATCTACACGTCATCTCGATTGGAAATTATTAGCTCGTACCGATAAGCATTTTGTTAAACGTTACGAAGAGGAAACCAATCTGCGCTGTCAATTGGTTGTGGATGTTTCTTCGTCTATGCTTTTTCCAACCATAAAAAATGCAGAGGGGAAGGAATGGAATAAGTTGAAGTTTGCCTTGTATGGCGCAGCTAGCATTATGGAACTCATGAAACGTCAGCGCGATGCCGTTGGCTTAAGTGTTTTCGCAAACGATCTGATGGTGCACACCAAAGCGGGAAGCAGTCAAGCTCACGTTCATTATCTCTATTCTGAAATGGAGAAATGGCTTGAACAAAGCGCGACTTCCTACCAAAACAACAGTCATGTTTCTTCCGTCATTCATGAAATAGCAGAGCGTATTCACAGGAGAAGTTTGGTTGTCGTATTCAGCGATATGTTAGATGACTCGAAACAAGTGGAAGAAGTATTTCAATCGCTTCAGCACCTTCGACATAACAAACATGAAGTCATTCTTTTTCATGTGGTGCATCAAGAACAGGAATTAGATTTCAATTTTGAAAACAGACCTTACTCGTTTGTCGATTTAGAAACAGGAGAAGAAGTAAAAGCTCATCCGCATGAATTGCGCAAGGCTTATCAAGAGAAAATGAGCGAATTCCGTACTTCTTTGCAATTGAAGGCCGGACAAATCGGCGTCGATTATTTTCAAACATCCATTGAAGACGGAATTCAAAATTGTATGCTTCAATTTTTGTTGAAGCGTCAGCGTATGATGATCTAATTTTATGAAACATTTAGTGGTCTTAACAGGCGCTGGAACCAGCGCCGAAAGCGGTATTAACACCTTTCGCGATTCAAACGGACTGTGGGAGCAATACCGCATTGAAGACGTTGCAACTCCTGAAGGTTGGGAACGCAACCCCGAGCTTGTGACAGAGTTCTACAACCAACGTCGATTGCAATTGAACGAGGTACAACCCAACAACGGACACCTCATTCTAGCGCAATTGGAAAAACACTTCCGTGTTTCGATTATTACACAAAACGTCGACAACCTTCACGAACGCGCCGGTAGCTCAAACATCCTTCATCTGCACGGAGAGCTCTCCAAAATGAGAAGCTCGTGCTGCGTAAATGAAATTGGGCAAATTGCCCAATCGACTTCAAGTGCATGCGCACACGGAAACGCGTTGCGTCCGCACATTGTCTGGTTCGGAGAAGATGTTCCCTTGCTGCTAGATGCTGCTGAACTAGTCGAAGACGCTGATGTGTTCATGGTGCTCGGAACTTCGCTCGAAGTTTATCCAGCAGCAGGCCTGTTGTACAATGTTCCCATAAAAGCAGAACGATGGGTAATTGATCCGAAAGTTCCGGAGTTGGCTTCCAAGTTAGGATTCAACGCCATTGCCTCCGGTGCTTCCGAAGGGATGCAAAGCTGGTGCGAGTCTCAAAAAATTAGTCTCTAGCGCGAAGCTTCCAAGCACTTGTTTTCTGTTCTGTACTTCCGTTTGAAACAGTAGATGCATTGTTTTGTTGGAATAAAATCTCTGCAGCAATTGCAGCCACTTCCGTTTCCTCTGAGGTCAATTCTTGTTTTAGAATTTCAGGGGTGAAGTAGTCTTTCACAAAATGCGTATCGAAATTTCCAGATTTGAATGCTTCGTGATTAATGGCCCAAGAGCAAAACTCAAGTGTTGTTTGAACTCCCGAAATCTTATATTCAGAAATTGCTCTCGTCATGCGCTCAATGGCCTGCTCGCGATTTGCAGCATGCACAATCAACTTCGCAATCATTGGGTCATAATAAATTGGAATTTCCATTCCCTCTTCAAATCCATCGTCGACGCGAACGCCCGGTCCTTGCGGACGAACGTAAGTGTTCAATCTTCCAATATCAGGAAGGAAGTTGTTCGCTGGATCTTCAGCGTAGACACGAACCTCAAGGGCGTGTCCGTTTATCGAAAGATCGTCTTGCGTGAACACTAATTTCTCTCCGCGAGCAACGCGAATTTGTTCCTTCACCAAGTCAACACCCGTAATGCTTTCTGAAACCGGATGCTCCACTTGCAAGCGGGTATTCATTTCCAAAAAGTAGTAATTCAATTTATCGTCGAGCAAGAACTCCACTGTTCCTGCGCCAACATAGTCGCAGCTTCTAGCGGCATCGCATGCACTCTTTCCCATAGCAGCACGAAGCTCCGGCGTAAGAATGGCAGAGGGCGCTTCTTCAATCACTTTCTGGTGTCTACGCTGTATGCTGCATTCACGCTCGAAAAGGTGAACAATGTTTCCGTGTGTATCTGCCAAAACTTGAATCTCAATGTGTCGCGGTCCGCTTACATAACGTTCAATGAAAACCGCTCCGTCTCCGAAAGAACTCACCGCCTCTGAAATGGCGCGTTCCATTTGTTCAGCCACCTCTTCAATTTTCTCGACGATCCGCATTCCTTTTCCACCACCGCCCGCGCTGGCTTTAATCAAAATTGGAAGTCCCACTTCAAGTGCAATACGCTTCGCTTGTTCAACATCTGCAATGGCGTCTTCGGTTCCAGGAACCATGGGAATGTTATACTTTCTTGCAGCCGATTTTGCCGCAAGTTTATTACCCATCATGTCTATACTATCCGGATTCGGACCAATGAAGGTGATTCCGCTTTCTTGAACTTTGCGTGCGAAGTTTGCATTCTCTGAAAGAAATCCGTATCCCGGATGAATGCCTTCAACGCCTAACTCTTTACAAATTTCAATGATTTTATCTGATTGTAAATACGACTGGTTGGAAGGAGGAGGACCAACGCAAACGGCCTCGTCGGCGTATTTTACGAACGGTGCATTGCGATCGGCTTCACTATATATTGCAACAGTTGCAATTCCCATTTCTTTTGCAGAGCGCATGATGCGCAAGGCAATTTCTCCACGGTTTGCGACAAGTATTTTTTTCATTCCACAAAAATGAACATTCAAAGTCCATTTTGAAAATTATTCGTCACTTTTTCTTCGGTGGCGATTTCTTTTTCTTCTTGGGTTGAATTTTTACTGAATCGGTTACGATGACATTCATCTTTTCATCCGTTGTGAAATTCATTGTCGGAGCGGTTAAATTTCCTGATGAAGTTGTGGTGAAGGTAGGCGAGGCGTTCGTGCTTTCAATCACGGCCGGAGAATCGTTTTCCATCCTTCTATCTGATTTTTCTTCAACAGCGTTGTTCGCAGGAGCAATGGAATTTTCTTCACTAACCTCGTCATTAAGCGGAGCTTCATGCACATGCTCAACCTCACGAACCACAGGTGTTACATAAATTTCGGATACAGGCTTTAATTCTGCGTATTGTTCTTGATTGACTTTGAATTCTGAATTTTCAGAGACCGTGTCATTCGTTGTATTTGGAATTGTGTTGTCTTTGGAATTCTCCTGGACGCTTGCCAATTGATTGGAATTATTGTCTGAAGGAACGAACCAAATAACTGCTCCAACAACGGCTGCCATTCCAACGAGAGAAAATGAAACGGTTCGGAATCCGCTCCACTTGGGAAGAGGAGGGAACAGGATGTTCAACCACACTTTGAATCGCGATGGCTTCTGCTGATTGAATTCTTTCTTCAAGTTTTTCCAAACGGCAGCAGGCGGATCTTGCATTTCGTGCTCGGAAGATTCAATGTTACCCAAAAGCATTTTGAGTTCATTGAATTCCTTTTCGGTGGAAACATGTTGCAACACAAAGGCGCGTTCCTCTGGAAGCAAACCATTGAATTCTTTGGTGCGCAGGAGGCGCTCCAAGTCTTCGGGCTGATAGATGAAAGGTTTTTGAGTGCTCATGATTGTAGTATAATGAAGAGAAATGAAAGTAAAAGTTCTTTGTATTCCTGAAGAATACCGTTGAGTTCTTTGAGGGTATAGAAGATGCGCGACTTCACGGTGCCTTCTGAACATCCCATGGTTTCTGCAATTTCGGGATTGCTGAGTTCATGCACGAAGCGAAGTTCGAAGGTCGTTCTTTTGGTTTCGTCTAATTGCGACAGCGCATCTTGCAGCGCCTCTTCGAACTTCGAACGGTCCATGTCGCGGTCGTGTTCATGCACTTCGGCTGTCGCAATAGTCATTCGCGCTTCGGCGCGAACTTCATGCTTTGCATATTCGTTCTTACACTGATTGTGCGCCATGCTGTATAGCCACGTCTTAAAGTTTCGCTTCACATCGAAGCCTTCGGCGTGACGAAAGACTTTGCTAAACAGCTCTTGCGTAAAGTCGGCTGCAACCTCTTTGTCTTTTCGCAGCATGCGAAAGAAGTAAGAATGAATCGGCCGGCTGTAACGGGCGTATAGCTCTTCGAAGGCGCGTTCGTTGCCGGCCGCAATCAGCGGCATAAGCTCTTCGTCTTTGAAGGGAGTATACGTTTTATGTTTATTGAATAGTGCCAAGAGAAGGGGTTTTCATGCCGCTGTACAGGTAACGCACAGATCGGTTCATTTATTTATACTTATTTTTTAAATCCAAGCGGTCGCGAAGTTCGAACAACATCATCGCCGTCGCTCCCCAAATTAAATACTCTTCAAATCGAATAGCCGGAACAGTCTTCGTTTCCTGAATATGCGGCATGAAGATCTCCATCTTTTCGGTTTTCATACTCGCTCCGAAATGCGACAACGGAATGGGAACCAAGGCAGCCACTTCGTTTTCATTCGGGATGAAAATAGGCTCGTGATTCAACACAGTCGCAAACGGTTGCACCAAAAGTTGACTCGGAGGAATGGAGATTTCATTCAACACATAATATTTTTTTTCGGTTGGAAGTTGAATCCCCACTTCCTCGTGAACTTCGCGCAAGGCAGTATTTAAAAGGCTCTCGTCACTGTCGTCTTTCTTTCCGCCTGGAAATGCCATTTGTCCGCTGTGAACGCCTTCATAAATTGGACGCTTAATTAAAGTTATCCCGGCATCACCTTGGTGCGGATGAATGAGTATAAGCACTGCGCTTTCTCTTGGGTGTGGAGATTGTAAACGAGCTTCCGCTGCACTCTGACGGACATAGGCATCGAGTTCGCTATACGCTTTTGGCGCAAAGGGTTTCTGAAATTGCTCTTCAATCCACTGCATAGTTTTTCATTTCGAAGTAAATCTAGAACTAACTTCGTAACGCGATGCCAATTTACAGACTCTCAGACGAATTGTGGTTCCCCGCTCCCGAGGAATTCGAAGATAATCTTGTTGCGGTAGGTGGAGATGTTTCTGTTTCTCGATTGCTTTTGGCTTATTCTAAAGGAATTTTCCCGTGGTACGAAGACCCCGGTCAACCACGCTGGTATTGTCCAGAAGAACGCTGCGTCTTTCATGTATCGACCTTCAAACCAAGTAAATCAACAAGACAGCTTTACAACAAGGGCGTTTATAGATTCACTTTCGACAACGCATTTCACGAGGTTATTTTAGCATGCGCCGGAAATGGGAGAGAAGACGAAACGTGGATTCTTCCAGAAATGATTGATGCATATACTGAATTGCATGCACTCGGATTCGCCCATTCTGTAGAGGTTTGGCGATATGGCAAATTAGTCGGTGGATTGTATGGAATTAATTTAGGTGGAATTTTTTGCGGAGAAAGTATGTTTTCCATCGAGTCGAACACATCTAAATTGGCCCTGTGGCATTTGATTCAACGCTGCAAGGAATGGGGCATGGAGTGGGTAGACGGACAAGTGGAAAATCCGCATTTGGTTTCGCTTGGAGCAGAACTTATTTCTCGAGAAGCGTATTTAAATCATTTGGAAAGAGCCCTTCAACAAGAGACACACAGAGGGAAATGGTAATTTATTCAATTCCAATTAAACCATTTTTAATCTTTTTGTTCTAAAAGATGATGGCAGTCCGTGAAAAAGAAATCTTATTACTTATTTCCTCGTTGAAGACGAGAGACAAAGGATACGAGATGCTTATTTCCGACTACCAAAAACCGCTTTACTTTTTTATTCGAAGAATGTTGTTGAATCACGAAGACACCAACGACGTCTTGCAAGACACGTTCGTTCGCGTATTCAAAGGAGTAGATAGGTTTCGTGGTGAAAGTGCCTTGGGAACGTGGATGCACAGCATTGCATACAGAGAAGCGTTGGGACACATACAAAGAAGCAAACGAATGTTGAAGGGAGATTGGGACGGAAACATTCTTGAAAATGTGAAGCAGTTGGAAGAAGACGCGCAATACTCGGGTGATGAAATGCAATTGAAATTGCAGGCCATGGTAGCGGCGCTTCCGGAAAAGCAAAGAGCAGTCTTCGTTATGAAATATTACGAAGAAAAAAAATATACTGAAATAGCAGAAATAACAGGCACAAGTGTTGGTGCATTAAAAGCCAGTTACCATCATGCCGTTGAGAAAATTAAATCGGCCATTCAATCAAATGATTGGATCAATGAACAAATAAAAAATGGAAATGAAGAATAACGAGTGGAATGTCCCTTCGGATTATTTCGAGAAAAATAAAAAGGCGCTCATGCCCGTTCGTAAAATGTCGAATAGGAATTGGCTTTTGGCTTTGGCGGCCGCATGTTTTGTGGGCATTGGTTTATTTATGTGGAAGAGCGAAGACCAAAGCCAAGAGATTGCGAGGGTGGAACAGGAGAATGAGAAACAGAATGAGAATGAGAATGAAGGGAAGAGAGGGGAAGAAGAGGTAAGAGAAGGGAAGATAGGAGAAGATAAGAATGGGGAAGAAAAGGTAAGAGAGGGGAAGATAGGAGAAGATAAGAGAGGGGAAGAAGAGGTAAGAGAAGGGAAGATAGGAGAAGATAAGAGAGGGGAAGAAAAGGTAAGAGAGGGGAAGAATAGGGAAGAGATGGCGCAAGAGATAACGAAGGAGTTGAAGGGAATTCCGAGGGAAGAATTGGTAGCGTATTTATTGGAAGAAGATTCAGAATTAATTGAAAATTTAAATTAAACACAACATGAGAAATACAATGATTTTATTTTTGAGTTTGTGCTCTGTGGTAGCCTTTGCACAGCCTGATCGCGACGAACCTAAGCGCAGCGAAAAAGTAGCAGCGCTTAAGCGTGCTTTCATTACTTCAGAATTGGCTTTAACTCCTGTTGAAGCTGAAAAGTTCTGGCCGGTATACAATGCGCATGAAGAAACGCAAAAGACACATCGCAAGGAATTGAAGAAAGTCATGGACAAGATGGACGCGGTTGGTGAAAATCAAAAAGCGTTCGAATCGTTGAATAACGAAATCTCTGCGCTTCGAGTGAAAGAGGTGGAAGAAGATTCGAATTTCATGATTGCCTGCAGTAAAGTCATTGGTGTTCAGAAAACAGCAAAACTTCCTGGAATAGAAAAAGATTTTCATAAAATATTATTGGATGAAGTAGGTAAGAAGGGCGGGCATCCCGGCCCTCCTGCTGGGGGACGTCCACCGCACGGTCCAAGGCATAAGTCTGCTGAATAGGCTTAGAGACGATGTCGCATGAGCGGAAACTGATAAATGTATGCAACCATTTTTGGTTTTGTTGAGTTATATTCGTAGACCTTAACAAAACCTTTATGAAAGCGAAATTTATACTTTTTGTAATATTATTTCTTTCTGTTTATTTTGGAAATGCACAAGAGCAATCCGTGGCAAGAGCATGGGATGAGGTTGTTCTTCAAGCCATTCGTAACGACAATGCGCGTCCTACCATTCACGCTAGAAATCTTTTTCACATTCACGCTGCGATGTATGATGCATGGGCGTTGTTTGACGATACTGCAAAAACATACTTAATCGGTCAAAATCTCAACGGTTTTAATTCTGCTTACAACGGTTTGGCAGAACCTGGGAATATTCAAATTGCACGAGAGAAAGCTATTTCTTATGCGGCTTACCGCATGCTAATCAATCGCTATCAGTATTCGCCGAACTATGCGAATACCTTGACCATGGCGAATTTTATAATGCTTGGATTGGGTTACAGCACTGCCGTAAACTCTATTGATTACAGCGACGGTGATCCTGCTAAATTGGGGAATTACATAGCTTCTCAATACATCGCATACGGAAATCAAGACGGATCGAATCAGTTGTTGAATTATTCCAATCAGTATTATGTTCCGGTGAATGCACCCATGTTACCCGTTTTCCCGGGTAATCCAAACAATACGTATATCAACCGTTGGCAGCCACTCAACTTAGCAAACTTCGTAGATCAAAATGGTTTTCCGGGATTGCCAACACCTTCAGCATTGTCACCAGAGTGGGGAAATGTGAAGCCGTTTTCATTAACCGAAGTAGACAAGACCATTCATTTCCGCGACGGGAATTTTTGGAATGTATTTAAAGATCCTGGAGCGCCTCCTGTTCTACTTCCTACAGATACAACCTCTTTAGATCATCCTTTCGTTTATGGAAATGTAATGGTTGCAACTTGGTCATCGCATTTATCTCCAGATGATACTTTGCTTATAGACATTTCGCCTGCGAGTGTTTGCAATATTCCAGCTTTACCAGAAACTCCGAATGACTACCCCAATTTTTATAATTTGTTGGAAGGCGGTGATATTGGAACTGGACGTGAATTAAATCCAATAACTGGACAACCATACACACCGGAATTGGTGAAGCGAGGAGACTTTACAAGGGTATTAGCTGAGTTTTGGGCAGACGGTCCTTCAAGCGAAACACCTCCAGGACATTGGTTCAAGATTATGAATGTCGTTCATGATCATCCTCTTTTCGTTAGAAAATGGGGTGGCGAAGGTGAGATTCTAGATGACTTAGAATGGGACGTTAAATCCTATTTCGCTATGGGCGGTGCTATGCACGATGCAGCAATCTGCGCTTGGGGAATTAAAGGATTTTACGATGGAAGTCGTCCGGTTTCTGTCATTCGTAAAATGGCTGATAATGGACAATCTTCAGATTCGTTGTTGCCGAATTACCACTTCCAAGGATTACCGTTGATTCCGAATTACATTGAATTGGTTCAGCCAGCAGACACGCTGAATGGATTTATGACTGGCGATATTGGACAAGTTAAAGTGCGCGCTTGGAAAGGGCCGAGCTACATTCCAAACCCATTAAATACATACGCAGGTGCGGATTGGATTTTAGCAAAGAATTGGTGGCCTTACCAGCGTCCGACTTTTGTAACTCCTCCTTTCGCGGGATACATAAGTGGACACTCGACTTACTCGAGAACGGCAGCTGAAGTAATGACAGCGATTACTGGATCTGAGTTTTTCCCAGGAGGTATCGGAGAGTTTCTTGCTACGCAAGATCAGTATTTAGTGTTTGAAGAAGGACCATCAACGGATGTTACACTTCAATGGGCTACCTACAGAGACGCTGCAGATCAGTGCTCGCTTTCGCGTATTTGGGGCGGAATTCACGCGGGCTTCGATGATATTCCGGGTAGAAAGATTGGGATTGAATTGGGGCCTCAGGCTGTTCAATTCGCAGAGTCAATTAACAACTCGGTTGTTCCGCATGTTGCGAGTGTTACTTTCTCTGATCCTATTATTTCTTCTTCGGATATTGGAAATTCAGTAAGTGCATTTTTCCACTTCAACAAGCCCATGTCGGCAGGTGCTATTCCTGCAGTAACATTTGCTTCTGTTGATTTATCAGCTTTAGGCATTTTTACGCAATCGAATATTTTTTGGTTGAACGATTCGACTTTGGTTGTTGAATATCTTGTTGCACAAGCAACACAGCAATATAGCGGAATTAATTTCCGAGTAGTTGGTGGCAAAGGAATCGATGGATGTTTCGCAAGAGCTTACGTGGGCGGTAATTGGAAGGTCGATATGGTACGTCCAGAAGTAACGGCTTCTGTTGCTTCAGATATTTGGGTTACGGACGCTACTGCAACAGCAGGAACAACCGAAGTAACGCTTTACTTCAACAAGACCATGAATGAAGAAGCTCCTGCAATTCTCTCATTCACCGATCAAGCTCCTGCTGGATTATCACAGGACATTGCTGCCGGATATTGGAGCAATGCGAGCACGTATCACGCGGTATTCAATGTGACCGACTTGAATGAAGAATGGGTGAATGTTGCTTTACATTCTCTAACGGCAAGTGATTTGGCTGGAAACCTTCAAATTGAAGACACATTAATTGATGTGTTGAATATTGATACGCGCAATCCTGCTGTGAATGTTGTTTCTTCAAATGGGGTATTAACAGATGCAACTGCGGGTCAGACGTTCCAATTGACGTTCACTTTTGGCGAAGATGTGAATAATTCTGAAACTCCTGTTGTGACATTTGTTGAAGGAAATCCTGAGCTGAACTCAATCAGCTTGCTTTCTTCAACTTGGAATTCTGCCTCTGAATTCGTTGTTGAATATTTGGAAAACGATGGACAAGAATTGTTCCCTGCGTTAACGCCACTGATAAGTGCAAATGACATTCACGGCAATGCTGCAATAGTTGTTGAATCGAATGTATTCATGATTGATACCGAGAATCCAACAGTGGTTCAGATCATTCCTTCAACAACAATTTATGAGGGATTGACTTCAGACTTCTACATTGATTTTGTATACAGCGAGGCAATGACAGCTTCGACAGTACCGATTTTGACTTTTGCAGATCCGTTTGTTCTAGATTACTTCACACAAACTGGAGGGGCATGGCTTGATGGAACAACGTATAGATTCACTTACACCTTAACGACGTTAGACGCTCCGTTTTCAAGCATGAACTTAACAGTATCGCTTGCCAATGGATTTGATTTAGTTGGAAATCCATTCATCAACTCAGACTTTGTTGATGTCATTAGTATTGATATTGTTGGAAGTGTAAGCGAGTCTGCATTGAATGCTATTCACGTCTTCCCGAATCCATCTTCTGATGTGGTTATTGTGGAAGGAATTCATTCCATGTTGAATCTAACCGTTCGCGACGAAGTGGGAAGAATTATTCACGCAGGGAAATCCGCGAGCCGCATTGAATTGAATGTTTCAAACTGGGCAAGCGGAATCTACTTGATGGAATTCAATGACGGGAAGGGGTTGAAGCAAGTGAGATTTATCAAAAGATAAATACGCACTTCGTGCGATGACACGACACGTAGTGTCATCCTTCGAAGAAGGTCATCCGGAACGGTCATCACTTAGTGTCATCACGACTTTGTCGTGTGATTAAGGCTTCCGCCTCCATCTTTTCAAACGCAGAAATCACACGCTTCACGAGCGGATGACGAATAACATCGCTACCCGTTAGTTCAATGACACCAATGCCTTCAACACCGCGAAGCAATTCGACGCTGCGCATAAGTCCGCTAGGTTGATTGCGAGGTAGGTCAATTTGAGTGGAGTCTCCTGTGATGACGAATTTCGCTTGTGCTCCCATACGCGTAAGGAACATTTTCATTTGCGTAACGGTCGCGTTTTGCGCTTCATCGAGAATTACAAATGCTTTGTCAAGTGTACGTCCGCGCATGAACGCAAGAGGTGCAATTTCAATTACACCCTTTTCCATATACTCAGCTAACTTATCGTATGGAATCATATCCATAAGCGCGTCGTACAAAGGCTGCAAATACGGATCGAGTTTCTCTTTCAAATCACCGGGAAGGAAACCTAAATTTTCTCCGGCTTCAACTGCCGGACGAGTTAGTACAATGCGTCGAACTTCTTTGTCCTTTAAGGCTTTCACAGCAAGTGCTACTGCAGTGTATGTCTTTCCACTTCCTGCGGGTCCAATGGCGAAGAGCATATCGTTCTTCGACATTAATTCGACCATGATTTTTTGATTGGGTGTGCGAGCTGTGATTTTATTTCCACCCGGACCAAAAACCAAAACATCACCATTCGCTTTTTGGATATCGGGAGCGTCGGTTTCCCCCAATGCGATGCGCTCCAATTGCTGAAGCGTTATGCTGTGGTACTTATCTATGTGCCAAAAAATAAGAGTTAAGAAATCATCAAAGCGCTGAAGCTCGTTGTCGCTTCCAACGGCCTTAAGCATATTGCCACGGGACATGATTTTCAACTTAGGAAATTTCGATTGAACGAACTTGAATTTTACATTGTTCGGACCGAAGAATTCAATAGGATCTATTGAAGGAAGGAAGAGCTCTTTTTCTGCCAATTTTTTGCACAATTAATTGTGTCGAAAATAATGGAAATTACTGTTGAACACCTTTAATTTTCAATGAAATTTGTTATTACTCTACATTATCCATGTCAATCGTTGCGCTTATATCAGATCTCGGAACCAAAGATCATTATGTTTCTTTGGTGAAAGCGGCGTTGCTGAATAACAATCCGACGATTATTCCTGTAGACATTTCTCATGATATAGGTACAGGTGAAATTGGTGAAGCAGCATTCCTATTTCGAAGTGTTTGGTATGACTTTCCTTTAGGAACAGTTTTTTTAAGTGGAGTTGCAAGCTATAAATTGCAGGGACGGGAACATATCATTATTGAATACCAAGATAGATATATCATTACTGCCGACAACGGCTTGTTCTCACTCATGTTTCCCGAGGCGCAGCCGGAGGAAGTAAATATACATGTGTTGAATATTGAAGGTGTAGACGATAAGAGATTTCCGCTTTCAGGTGTTTTTGCAACAGCAGCAGCGCAGATTACCCAAGGTAATTCACCTGAACAATGGTGTGAGCCATTAGGCGAATTCCAGAAGATAAAAGGACTTGAACCTTATATGAACGGTCAGGATATTATGATGCAAGTTGTGTACATTGACCACTTCGGAAATTTGTATTTCAACTTGACGAAAAAAATGTTCGATGAAGTTGGGAAAGGAAGAAGCTTCGCTATTCCAATTAGACCGCAAACAACCATTAACAAGTTTCATGAGCGCTTTGCAGACGTGGAAGTTGGAAATGAAGTAGCCTTCTGGGGACAAAACGGTTTTCTTGTTATCTCTATGAACAGAGAAGGAGGGGGTGACCGGGCAAGCACGTTCAACAAGCTGATAGGTCTGGTTTTAGGAGACTCACTAACAATATCTTTCCATGGTGACGCGAATCGTTAAGATGTCATTCGATAAAATAAATGCGGTGTTGTTTCTTGAAATTTTCAATGAACACCGCAATCAAATTCGCGCTGCCGAAGGATGCACATATTTGGAACTGTGGCAAACGGAAGAAGAACATTCAACGCTCTTTTTCACCCACAGCAAATGGGAAAGCGAGGACTTCCTGAACAATTACAGACACAGCGATATGTTCAAAATTGTTTGGACGAAAACGAAAGCATTGTTTAACTCCCCGCCACAAGCCTGGACAGTAAATAGTCTTGTAACACTAGCATAGATGGAAAAGTTAATTTCTCCTGAAGAAGCTTTCCGAATCGTTAAGAATCAATTTCCGCATCTTCAGGATGAAAGTGTTTCGTTAGCCTCTTCTTCCGGAAGAGAATTAGCAGAGAATATTTTTTCAGATCGTGATCAGCCGCCTTTCCATCGCGTGATGATGGATGGCTATGCTTTTCAAATTGCTGCTTGGGAAAAAGGAATACGAGAATTTTATGTTGAAGGAATTCAAGCTGCGGGAGAAGCTCCGCTCACATTGAAAGATGAGAACGGCTGCATTGAAATCATGACAGGCGCAGTCTTACCGAATGGTTGTTCGGTTGTGGTTCAATATGAAAAATCGATTCGAAAGGAAGATATTGTTCAATTTCAAATTGAAGAGGTTAAGCATTTTCAAAACATACACAAGAAAGGATTCGATAAGAAAGAAGCTGATGTTGTGTTGAATGAAGGAACTGTCATTGGTCCGCTTGAAATGGCTTGTTTAGCCTCAGTAGGAAAAACTAAAGTGAAAGTGAAGAAGCGCTTGAACATCGCCATTGTTTCAACAGGAAATGAATTGGTAGAAGTGCATGAAACGCCTTCCGAATTTGAAATTCGTTCCAGTAATTTAGAAATGCTTCAATCGTTATTGAAACCGTATTGTGATCAGGTAAGCGTTTTCCGATTGTCAGACGATGAGCAGGAAACGACGCATTTCATTCAACATGAATTAGAAAATTTTGATATCGTTTGTTTTTCTGGCGGAGTATCGAAAGGCAAATACGATTTTGTTGCGAAGGCATTGGAAGAAAATGGCACTGAAAAACATTTTCACGGAGTAAAGCAGAAACCGGGCAAACCATTTTTCTTTGGAAGTAAAAACGAAACTGTTGTCTTTGCTTTTCCTGGCAATCCAATTTCAGTCTTGCATTGCGCCACGCGCTATTTAATTCCGCAGTTGAATAAAAATTCCAAGGAAGAGGCTCAGTTGAAGACAACTTACACCAATAAATCAGCGCTTACCGTTTACTTGCCCGCATTTATTTCCACCTATAAAAATGGAATACGAATGGCAGAACTTATTCTTCAAAATGGTTCGGGCGATTTTATGGGAGCAATAGGAGCAAACGGATTTGTAGAAGTCCTGCCGAATCAACAAGTGAAAGAAAACGAAGTGATTTCGTTTTATAAATTCTAACCTCCAACCGAGGCCATACTCTGAAAGTTTTTCGTGACTTGCATTTCTTCCGCAGCAAATCCATCTTTTGGTTTGGTTAAACACGCGGCCTCTAATGCATGTTGAATTTCTTCGTTCGATTTGCCATCACGCAACAAAGTGCGCAGCAGAAGCGAAGGCGGAGCGTATAGGCACGATTTTACAAATCCTTCAGGCGTAATGCGAATGCGATTGCACGTCCCGCAAAACGTTCTGCTATAGGCAGCAATAATCCCGACTTGACCAATATGTCCTTCAATTGAGTAATTCTGAGCGGTAGCTCCAGCTTCAAAAGGGATGGCAGTTAATGAAGGGAAATGATGCGTTAGTTCTTGTTCTAACTTTTTCCAATTCCATTTCACGGCATGGTGATACTCTTTACCGTTGAAAGGCATTTCCTCAATGAATCTAACGCGAACATCTTTGCCTTTCGTTAGCTGCGCAAGTTCGAGTATATCTTCTTCGTTGTGGTGCTCAAGAATGACCGCGTTAATGCTTGTTTTTATTTTATGTTGAAGGAGTTGCTCGAGTGTTTCCTGAACTTTGTGCACTTCATTGCGTTTGGTCATGGAATGGAAACGCTCGGCATTCAAGGAATCTATACTCAGGTTTACGCCGTTCCAAGGCAGCTGAAAAAAGAGTTCTGAATTTTTCTCATTGAACGTCCCATTCGTCGTAATGCTAATGGAATGAAAGATCTTCATTTGAAAAGCATGTTCAGCAATTTCGAAAAAATCTCCGCGTGAAGTGGGTTCTCCGCCTGTAAAACGAATTTTCGTAATTCCGCTCGCGGCGAGCACGTCCAACATTTTTTTCCATTCGGAAGTCGAAAGCAATTGCGCGTTCTTCAACCACTTCAATCCTTCTTCAGGCATGCAATAGGTACAACGCAAATTACACTTGTCGGTAACAGCAAGGCGCGCGTAGGTAAGTGTTCTTCCGAAGGAATCGTTCAACATGAAAAAGAATTAAGCTTGAAATCCGTTCCGAAAGTAAGCCAAATCTTTTTCTACTGAGATTAAGAGCATCTTTCCGTCTATCGTAAACTCTCTGTGCCATGCTTCTTTGTTAGAGGAGAGAAATGTCTGCATTTCGAAATCAGGAATGTGCAGTTCCACTTCAGGAGCGTTCCAAATCATTTCGCTGTTCTGATCTTTCGAAGGGAAAATGCGAAAGGTGAGTTCAACACCGTGAAAAATAATACAGCTGACTTCAACGGCTTTACTTTTTTTTAGAAGCTCAGATTCTTTTTCCGTGATTCGAAAGCGAAGTGAATTTTGTTTGATACGAACTTTCATTTCAATCCAATTTCGGCAAGGCGTTGATTTAAGAAATCTTCAGCGGTAATAGGAGTGTATTGAGCCTGTTCCCCCTCTTTAATGCAGGAGGGCAGACAGTCTAATTTCATTTCATTCCTAGGGTGAAGGAAGAAAGGAATGCTAAATCTTGGCGTGTCCCATTTTTCTCTTGGCGGATTTACCACGCGATGCGTTGTGCTTTTCAATTGGTTGTTCGTTAACCGTTCAAGCATGTCGCCCACATTCACCACAATGTGATCTGGCAATGCCGTAACTGCAACCCATTCGTTTTGTTTGTTCAGCACTTCCAATCCGTCTGCACTAGCACCAATAAGCAGTGTAATTAAATTAATGTCTTCATGCTGACCCGCGCGAACGGCATCTTTCGGTTCTGAAGTAATTGGCGGGTAGTGAATAGGACGAAGGATACTGTTTCCCTCATGAATATGAGCGTCGAACCAATTCTCTTCCAACCCCAAATGAAGAGCAATGGCTCGCAACATATAACGGCCAGTATTTTCAAGGCCTTTGTACGCTTCCAATCCAATGGTTAAGAATTCAGGTAGTTCTTCGACATGAATATTATCTGGATAAATAGCTTTGTTTGCTTCAGAAATGATTTGACCAAAATGCCAGAACTCTTTCAGGTCTCCGGCATTGGAATCTTTCGCATGTTCCTTTCCAAAACTGGTGTAGCCCCGTTGGCCAGACAATTCCGGGCGCTCGTATTTTAATTTCACTTCTGTTGGAAGAGCGAAAAATTCTTGCACCGATTGGTACAGGTTTGAAATGAGTTGGTCGTTGATTAAAGAATTTTTGACCGCAACAAATCCTATTTCTTCGTAGGCATTACCTAAGGTATTTACAAATTGTTGCTTTTCTTCGGCAGTGCCGTTTAGAAAATGAGCTAGATCCACTGAAGGAATGCCCATGGGAAGGTTTTTCGACATAACAAGTATTTCTACAAATCTAACTGCAGAAGCCTTGTTTAAAAACGATTTTTGATTAGATTTCGAACGAGAGGCCGTTGATAGAAATTAGACGCTGAATAGGAATACGTTGATTACATTCAGTGTAAATAATCTCTTCTTGCTTCTCTTTCTTAAGATCAACAATCTTCGTAATTAATTCTTGTATTTTTCCGTCTAGCAAGAATTGAATTTTTACTTTTTTGAACATGGCCGTTTTGTTTTTACAAACTAACTCGTCTTACATGAAGGCAGCGTGAATTTCATATTACCAAATCTTGAAGAGTAGTGTATGTAGAATGTCGTTTTATTGCTCAATTGCTTTACAATCCGTTATTATCTTCGCCACATGTATCCTACTTTATATCATCTCTTTTACGATTGGTTCGGTGTTGAATGGTCTTGGGCCAAAATGCTGAACAGCTTCGGTTTCTTTGTTGCGCTTGCTTTCATAGCAGCGAGTTATACGCTAACGCTTGAGCTAAAGAGAAAAGAAACCCTTGGGCTAATAAAGGGAGGTGTGAGGAAAGTAGTCATAGGCGGGGCTCCGAACATGTTGGACATCTTTTTCTCTGGGTTGATGGGATTTATTCTCGGATGGAAAGTGATTTATTTGTTGGTGAATAGCGCTCGCTTATTCAACGGCGTGAATTCTCCTCAGCATATTATTTTTTCAAAAAGTGGTTATCCGCTGCTTGGATTGCTAGTGGGTGGAGGTTATGCCTATTACCGCTATTACACCGAGAAGAAAAAGCAGTTGCCCCAACCCCAAGAGAAAATGGAAGCGTTTTCTGCCGGAGAATACACAGGAACCATAACGTTTTTAGCAGCCATTGGGGGATTAGCAGGAGCGAAGTTGTTTCACTTGTTCGAGAATCCTGCCGAATTAAGAGAATTTTTTACTCACCCATCTTTAGAAAGTTTCATAAGTGGATTAACAGTTTACGGTGGATTAATCATGGGGGCGATTGTGGTTTTGACATTCGCGAAAATGAAGAAGATTCCGATGTTGGTTTTGTCCGACGCTGCCACTCCGGGAATGATCTTAGCTTATGGAATTGGTCGTATGGGCTGTCACACAAGCGGAGATGGGGATTGGGGAATTGAGAATCTTAGTCCAAAACCCGGATTGCTCTCTTGGTTACCCGATTGGGCGTGGTCGTATGACTATCCGAATAACGTAAATAGAGTGGGAGAGTTTATGACTTCCGATCAGTATGCAGGCTACGGAACGCATTTGGTTCCGGGAGTATTTCCAACACCTCTTTATGAAATTGTAGCAGCGGTAGCCATTTTTATTTTCTTGTGGTCTATTCGCAAACGCGTCAAAGCTGCCGGAGTAATAACAGCCTTATATCTCATCTTCAATGGGCTTGAGCGCTTCTTCATAGAAAAGATTCGTGTAAACAATAAATTCGACTTTCTAGGTGTTCAAGCTACACAGGCGGAAATAATTGCAGTCCTATTTATGCTAGGAGGAGCCGTTTTGCTCTATTTTTCTTTAAGAAAGAAAAAAGTTGACTCGAGCTCATTCGCTTCGAAAACAGCGGGTTAATAAAATATTGTGA
Source organism: Flavobacteriales bacterium (assembly GCA_044354975.1). Lineage (GTDB taxonomy): Bacteria > Bacteroidota > Bacteroidia > Flavobacteriales_D > Sanyastnellaceae > CAIZGX01. Next base: position 25,734 of record JBIKZA010000014.1, on the reverse strand, counting down.
ATGAAAAGGTGATTTTTTTATTGATGTTTAGAGAAAGTTAGTATTACATTTGTCCCCCGTTTAAGTGTAGAAGGACAACATTTAAGAAACATAAAAACTTACAGATATGGCAGTTGAAATTACAGACAGCAACTACAGTGAATTAGTAGATGGTTCAGACAAAGTAGTGATGATTGATTTTTGGGCAGAATGGTGTGGACCATGTAAATTGGTTGGACCTATCGTTGACGAGTTACACGCGGAGTATGACGGTCGCGCAGTAGTAGGTAAAGTAAACGTAGATAACAATCCAGAGATCAGTGCGAAATTTGGAATCAGAAATATCCCTACAATCATTTTCGTTAAGAACGGAGAAGTTGTAGATAAGAGTGTTGGTGCTGTGCCAAAGAACGTGCTAGCCGAAAAGCTTGATGCTATACTTGTATAGTTTCATTTTTTTTTTTTTTTTGAAGAGGACCTCGGTCCTCTTTTTTTTACTACAAATGTGGTATTGCTCACAAATGAAGAGTTGTGTTTCTTTGCAATTGAGAATTAATCTTAATAGAATTGATGGGAAAGAATTTATATGCGACGATGTCTTGTTTCATTGCGCTGAATGCAATGGGGCAAGGTGATACGTTGCCGAAATACACGACGCAGTTCATTGAAATTAAAGTAACAGTTCTTGATGAAACGGGCAATCTGCCTGCTATTGACGGTGTACGTATTTATGGAGGAAAGAAAACGGCCTTCATTTCACCAGAGAAATTGAACATTGATTTGTCTTCAAACAATTCGCGACAATTATTCGGAAGAGTTCCTGGGATTATGGTATGGGAAAGCGATGGAAGCGGCATTCAAACCGGAATAGCTACTCGCGGACTTAGCCCTAATCGTTCATGGGAATTCAATATGCGTCAAAATGGGTATGATATTTCTTCCGATGTTTTCGGTTATCCCGAAGCGTATTACACTCCTCCGGCAGATGCAGTGGCTAAAATTGAAATCTTACGTGGTGCAAGCAGTCTTCAATACGGTCCGCAGTTTGGTGGAATGATTAACTACGTTTTCGATTCTGCTCCCGCAATAAACGGGAGCAAGACAAAGATTCGACAGTCCTTCGGGTCTTATGGTCTATTCAACAATTTCATAAGCACAGGCCTTCGCAAGAACAAGTTTTCTTTTTACTCATTTTATCACAGAAGATCTGCAGACGGTTGGAGGGAGAATAGCGCATACACGACACAAACAGGATTCATTTCTGTAGGATATGATTTTAATGAAAAGGTGAAAGTGAAAGCGGAGTATACCCATTCAGACATGCTCAGTCAGCAAGCGGGCGGACTTACCGACGTTCAGTTTCAGGATAATGCACAGCAAAGTTCTCGGGCAAGGAACTGGATGAGTATTCCTTGGAACCTCATGAATGTTCAATTGGATATTAACGCTTCGGAAAAATTTCAACTTGAAATTAAAACCTTCGGATTACTTGCAACCCGCAGCAGCGTTGGGTTTTTAGACCCGATAAATACTGCCGATGTCATTCTAGCAGCTACGAATGATTATGCGGTAAGAAGATTAGATGTCGATAAATATCAAAACATCGGAACGGAATTGCGCGGAAAGTATGAGTTCAAATTATTCGGAAACAAGCAGACACTTGCCTTTGGTGCACGCGCTTATCAAGCGAAAACATTTCGTCATCAGAAAGGAAACGGGACAACCGGTTCCGACTTCAACATGAATATAGATTCATTGGGATATAAGGTGAATTATGTTTTCGGAACGAAGAACTACGCGCTCTTTGCAGAACAAGCGCTTTATTTAGGCAAACGTATTTTAGTAGTGCCAGGTGTTCGTTTGGAACAAATTGTTTCAAGTGGAAGTGGTTCTGTGAATTATGCAAACGGAGAAATTCCGTTTCAAGAGCGAGCGATTTCAAAATTGCTTTTCGGTATTGGAACCGAATTTCATTTGAATGAGAAAAATGAAATTTACGCGAATGCTTCTCAAGCCTTTCGTCCAATGACCTTTTCAGAACTTATTCCTTCGGCAACAACAGATGTAGTAGATCCTAATTTGAAAGACAGCGAAGCTTTGAATATAGACCTCGGTGTTCGCGGTTCTTGGAAAAATTACATCAGTTACGACGCGAGTGTTTATCAGATGAATATTCAAGATCGCATTGGAACCTACACGCAAAGTAGTGTTCGCTATGTAACCAACATTGGCGCTTCACTTTCGAAGGGTATTGAATTGTATGTTGAAGGAAATGTGCTGAGTGAATTCAAAGAAGGTAAATGTGGAAGCTTTCAGCCGTTCGCGTCCATTGCCTACAACGAAGCGACATACACCAGCTGGAACGACCCTACCGTTATAGCGGGGTCTTCTTCCGACCGAACAAATAAAGCGGTTGAAAATGCGCCCAGAAGAATTCAACGTTACGGTTTAACGTATAAGTTGAAAGGATTCAGCGCAACCTATCAATTGAATAAGGTCAGCGAAGCATTTGCAGATGCGACGAATTCAATTTTGCCTTCTGTTGATGCCAAATCAGGACTTATTCCCGCATACAGCGTGAGCGACTTGAGCTTTGGATACAGCGGTAAAGAGAATTACACGCTTCAAGTGGGAGTGAACAACCTCTTCGATGAAAGTTATTTCACAAGAAGGGCCGGAGGTTACCCCGGCCCTGGATTATTGCCTTCGAACGGAAGAACTTTCTTCTTCACATTCGGAATTCAGATTTAATTTTAGATTAATCTGATGTACAATAGAATAATGTTTGTTACAATTTTGAATTGAGAAGTCTTCCAGATTCAATAAGTTTTTTTAGAAGGGGAGAACGTCGAGTGGCTTCCAATAAATTCAAATGTCCTACGTGGTGCGTGTCGGTACCAATGAAATCGACCAAGTCAGCTTCAATCAAGCGTTCTGAAATGCGTTTCACCCCAGGTCCATAATGACCGGTTAAGCAGTTCGTGTTAATCTGAATATGAATGCCCCGATCTGCAACTTCCTCGTATTTCGAGAAGTTGGTGTGCCAATATTCGTAACGTTCTGGATGAGCGAGAATAGGCTTGTATCCGTTCAATTGCAGATTGAAAACAGCACGCTTGTAATTGATTTGTTCGGTGTCGAACGACAATTCAAACAACACGTATTTATCTCCGAAACTGAGGATGTCATCTTTGGCAATCAACTCTTCAAAGTGCTCATCTACGTAGTATTCTGCAGCAGCTTGAAATTCAACATCAATTCCGCGAGCTAACAATTCCGCTTTAACCAGGGCTTCCTTTTCACGAATAATTTCGGTCGTGTTTTTATACATGTCCCAGAAAATATGCGGAGTGGTAATGAGCTTTTTGTAGCCCATGCTGTGCAATGCTGAAATGAGTTCAATGGAATTTTCCATGTCCACAGAACCATCGTCAATTCCCGGAAGCAAATGGCTGTGCATATCGGCAACAATAGGAGAGAAGCTTAGTGCTTCATCCAATTGAGGATTTTTCTTTTTGAAAAGGTTTCCGAATGCCGACATTTTTCTAATTATTACTCGCTAAGATAACTCAATCGCAGGGGTTGTTTTAGTTTATGTTGAAGCGGAATCCAACACGGAACCAACGTCCAGGCATTTCAATGTACCCTTGATCAATGTATTTTCTGTCAAGCAAATTCGTCACATCGAAATTCATAGTGATGTTTTCATTCAGCTTCCACATGCCACGGAAATCAAGGACTGTATAGTTTGTTCCAGTGAAACGTTCGGTATAGCGAACGGTCATGTTTGTGCTGAATGTGTTTGTGATTTGTTGACGGTATTGAAAAGTAATGCGGTGTCTTGCGTGATACAAGGCATATTTGCTTTGAACATCGTTTTCGGTACCGAGCTGTGCATCGAGGTAAGTGTAATTCAACTTTAAAGATGTGCTGTCGCCTACTTGCCAATGCAAATTGGCGTTCACTCCCAAGAAATTCACGGTTGTGAAGTTGGAAGGAGTCCATTTGTCTAAGTCGTTTTCACGCGTGTAGTTGATGGCGTTGTATACGCTACGATAAAATCCGCTTGCGGTGAAATTCAACTTTCCGAATTTCTTGAAACCCACCTCTACGTTGCGCGCTTTTTCTCCTAAGAGCGAATCGTTTCCGGTGTTCGCACGATCCGAGTAATACAATTCAGTGTAGGAAGGAAGTCGATTGCCAGTTCCAACATTTGCGAAGATGGCAGACTTGTTTGTGAAGTGACGAATGGTCTCGATTCCTGGAAAGAAGCTTACCCCATTGGCAGTGTTGTACTGCGCATTCACACCGAGTGTGGTATTGAATTTCCCAAGCATAAAGCGCTCTTCTCCGTAAATATTATAGAAGGAACGGTTACGATCTCCAAGATTGGTGCTTCGTATCATTTCAGTTCTCGCTTCAGCACCAATACCGAACTGGCCGAATTTGTTAGAGCGGGTCGCGTGTAATTCAAGGCCGGCGGCTGCACTGTTGTGCGTGTTTTCGTAATAGCTCGGGTTGTCTTCAATAAGCAAGTAATGATCTTTGTTGAAACGTGCGTATACAATGGGTTTAAACGTCCAGATGTTTTTTGCATCTACAATATTTGCTTTTGCTGAAACAAATGAAGTGTTCACCTCTTCAACCGCGTCTTTGTCATACGGATAAGCATAATAGCCGTTAGCTCCAAAGCTGTTTTTAAAATGTCCAGCCATGATGTCCAACGTGTTGTTACGTTTCAACTGGTAATGCCCGAGGTAGCTAATGCGTTGTTGGTCATTTGCTGAATTGTAGCGGTATCCGTTGGTTTTGAATTGACCCATTGAAACGCTGTGTTGCGATCTGTTTTTTCCGAAGGCGGCCATGGCTTGAATACCGTTGGCAACAAAACCTTCTTGCGAAGAGGCTGTGGCGTTGAAGGTTTCAACGAATGAAGTCCCGGATTTAGGAGCTGAAGTGATGATGTTAATCGCTCCGGCCAAGGCGTTCGAACCGTAGATTCTTCCGGCCGTTCCGTTCATGACTTCAATCCGTTCAATTTGCGAGAGGTCAACGGGAAGGTTCAGCATGTGGTGTCCGGTTTGCGGATCGCGCATGGGAACTCCGTTAATCAAAATAAGGCATTGTTCGAATCCTGCACCCATCATGGAAAGGTCTGCCTGCGCCCCGAACGGCCCACGCTCGCGAATGTCTAGTCCAGATACATACCCCAACAGTTCGTTCACACTTCGAACAGGAAGGGACTGAATGTCTTTCTTCGTTATCACTTGAACATCGCGTCCGTAATTGCCGTTCAAACGTTTCTCTTGAATACTCGTCCCAATGAGGACGTAGGTTTCAATCGAAGGAAGGTTTATATATGGTTTAGGAATAACATAAGGTCTAGGTGGTTGAATACCTTCGATGACTTTGATAGAATCAGGCTGTGCCCAAGAATTCAATGCAGTGGACGTAGCGAACAAGGCTAAAAAAAGTTGTTTCATTTTCATGGTTTTCGAATAAAAATCAGCTGTGCGAATATACTTCAATGTGTTTCGTACATTTGCACTTCAAACATAGAATTATGAATCATGCTATAAAGTTTTTGTTTGCGCTGTCGAGCGTGTTTATGACCATTCTTTTGTTCAGTGACGGATATTGGGGGCGTGGAATTGCCATGATTATTCCATCTGCGGTATTGGTTTTCATGTGCACGCGCAGTGTGCGAATGATTTTGGTGTTTTACTACATGCAAGTTCAGAAAATTGAAAAAGCTCGCAAATGGTTAGAGCGCATCAAGGTGAATCAATTGTGGAAGAATCAACGTGGATATTACTTTTTCATCAAAGGATCTATGGATGTTCAAACGAACAAGTTCTCTGAGAGCGAGCGTTTGTTCAAAGAAGCGTTGCGTTTAGGTTTGAAGAAAGACGTTGACAAAGCCGCTGTGTATTTGAATTTGGCTGTTTTATCTGGAAATAAGAACGATAAGATGACAGCGACCATGCATTTGAAAAAAGCTGAAGCGTTGGATTCAAAAGGATATTTGAAGAACGACCTTAAGCAAGTGAAGAAGATGTTGAATGCGAGTCCGAAGATGGTTCGTCGCTAAGAGTTGATGTGATTGTTTATTAATTGGAAGAACGTTGCTTTATCGATTGGTTTAGTCATGTATCCGTTCATTCCTGCTTCTAAACAGTTTTCTTCCTCACCCTCCGCCACACTAGCTGTACACGCTAATATCGGCTTAACGTATCCTTTAGATCGAATTCTTCGACAAGCTTCTTTTCCGTCCATTTCAGCCATTTGAATATCCATTAGGATTAAATCAGGTCTGAAGTTTTCCACCATATTTATTGCTTCAAATCCACTTTTCGCCTCGAGTAGATAGATTTCTTTGGAAAACTCCTGAATGAGCACGCGAATGAGTATCATATTCAAATCGTTGTCCTCAACGATTAAGATAGATTTACCTGAAAAGGATTTGTTTCCTTTGTTACTATTGCTATCAATAGTTTCTTCAAGTTCAGAGCGCTGTATAATGTCGTCTGGAATGTCGGTCGGAATTTCAAGATCAAAATAAAAGACAGATCCCTTTCCAAATTCACTCTCAAATTGAATCTCACTGTTCATGAGATTGAGAATTTTGTTTGAAATGACAAGACCTAATCCTGATCCTCCATATTTTTTCGACGTTGATGAGTCTGCTTGTCCAAAAACTTGGAATATGTGATTTTTTTGTTCTTCAGAAATTCCAATACCTGTATCTGAAACTGCGATTCGGATAGTTGCTTTATCGATAGACGATTTGATTTTTGTAATATTCACAGAAATTTCACCAAGGGCGGTAAATTTCACAGCGTTATTGACAAGGTTAATGATTACCTGTTGCAAACGAAGGGCGTCTACTCTAATGTACTTCGGGAAATTCTCTTCAACATACAAATTCAATTTTACTCCTTTAGACTGGGCCTGCGGACGAATAATAGACACAATATTTTCAGTAAGGTTTCGAATGTCGGAAGCTTCGATATTAAGAGCCATTTTTCCGGCATCAATTTTACTAAAGTCTAAAATTTGATTGATTAAGTCAAGTAGGATTTTGGCTGATATGTTTAAGTTCTTTACATATTCCTCTTGTGTTGAATCTAGATTCGTTGCCTTGAGCAAATCGCTGAAGCCAATTACTCCGTTGAGTGGTGTTCTTATTTCATGAGATACGTTTGCGAGGAAGTCTGATTTTGTTTTATTCGCTATGTTCGCCTTTTCAACAAGCTCTTCCGCGAGCATCTGCTTTTTTAAAAGCTCTTTGTTTTGTAAGTTTCGTCTTATGACAGAACCGATATTATCACCCAAAATTCTTAAGAGGTGCCTGGAAGAGTCATTCCATAAGATGCGTTCTTCAACAGCATCAAATCCAATAAATCCAAAAAGATGTTCACTTTCGCGCACGGGAATAGAAAGCAAGGACTGTATTCCTTGAGGTTCAAGTATTTCTTTCTCTGGCGCCCACGTTGGATCTAAAGTACTAAGGTTGTCAATGTATACCTCATCACCTTTGAGCATACAGTTTGTCCAGTTTGGAAAAAGTTCTATTGGGATATTTTGAAGTTCATCAATTTGTGGACTGACATTTTTCTTGCACCATTCGTTAACATTTGAGCAAGAACTTTCATCATAATTGAATTCAAAATAATAGGCTCTATCAACATTCGAGAACTCCCCAATTTTTTCGAGCAGAGCATTCATTGATTTATAAAAATCATCAGGAGAAGATTGGATAATCAACGAAGTACAAGTAACGAGAAGGTTATTGAACTCCTTGTAAAATGCAATGCTTTGATTATCTCCCTGCATTCGATTTAATTTATACGAATATATGCAATATTCAGAATAATCTTGAATCTATTGTCTAAGAAAATAGTGCATATTTGGACAATAATTGTAGAAAAGGGCTGTTTGTAGGCCGTAACTAAAATTTATTATGAAAAGAATATTTTTCCTCGCGGTGTTATCAGTTTCTTCTTGCTTTGTTGTTTCAGCGCAAGAAATTAAAAAATCAAAATACAAAATTTCACACTTTCAACTTTCTTTTGGAGGTGATCGCTCGTTGGCGCCTTTAAACATAAATCAGAATGAATTCAACGTTCTTGCCCCAGGGGCACAGATACCTTTGAATTCAACGCCTTACACCACTCAGTTTGGTTGGGATGCACCAACATTAAATATCAACGTGGCCTTTCATCCGTTAAAGAAAAACGGATTATCAGGAGAGTACAATAAGAATCGCACTTTCCGCGCAGGGATATCGGCGCAGGGAATCAGCGCTTCCATCTACAACACGTCTAATTCTTTTACGACAAGAATAGATACGTTGGTGTCTTCAGCGAATGGCAGCATCTATGGATTTGTAGATTCCACTCATCGCGATTTTACGTTTAGCAATTACATGGCTACTGCGGTGAAATTGGATTTTGCTTATTTGGCATCTACGGATGTTTCGAAAAGATTCTCCTTTTATTCAGGGGTTGGATTGAACTTCGGAATTACGCTTGCACCGCGGACAGAGATTCACTCGCACTCCTGGGATTCAGAGCAAATAACAGATACCAATGACAATTACATTTCAACTCAGTCTGTATACAATGCGCTGAATGTTAATCGTCAGGTTTATCAGAATAAGATGGGCTACATGGCTGCTTTGTATGTTCCTATTGGGGTAGATTTTCGTTTAGGAAAGAAGAACGAAGTCATGAAGAAGATGCATTTGTTTTTCGAATTGCGTCCGACGATTTCGGTATTAAGTATTCCTGAAACGAAGACTTATGTTTATCCGAGTATGCAGAATTGTGTTGGCATTAAGTTCACTTGGTAATTTGAAGCAACCAAGGCTTCGCGAGGGTACATTGCTGTGCGAGGGTTTTCAACGAGGGCAACTTCGTTGCGAGGGTCTACGACGATTATTAAGATTGATTTGTTTGAATTGAAATGAATAAGACAGAGATATATGAAGCTGTGGTGAAGGTGATTCAAGAGCGAGGAGCAGAGATGCAAGTGGCTTGGAATGAATTAATGGAATCGAATAAGCAAGAGGGGAAGAGTTCCGCTGGAGATAAGCACGAGACAGCGGCGGCGCAGGTGCATTTGGAATTGGAGAAGATGGGAAAGCAGATGCAAGAGCACAATCGCAGGAGCGAAGAAGTAGAACGTTTTAATCCTTCGAAAATTTCAATATCCCAAGAAGTCCGCGCTGGATCCTTGGTTGAGACCAGTGCAGGTTGGTTCTACATCATTACCTCTCTCGGAAAACTCACCACACCATCAGGAGATTGTTTCATCATTAGCGCTGCTTCCCCCCATTGGTCAAGCGCTACTTGGAAAGCAAGCAGGTGAAGACTTTCAGTGGAATGGAAGGAAGGGGGAGGTTGTTCAGATTTGGTAAGAGACTTCGTTATTACCAGGCAATAACTTTCTCACAAGAATTGAATTGATGTTCTTCTTGTAAAAAGGTTCCAGGGGTTGGTTCTAACTCGACAACAATCTTCGATTTATTCGAGATACGTTCAACTCGTCCATAAACAACTTGGGTGTATCCCAGAAGACTAATGCTTACTTTGACATAATCTCCAATGTTGACATCATTCATAGAATTATATTTCAGAACCTTAACTTCTTTTGAAGTTTTTACGGCGAAGAGCGTTTTGTTAACATAATTTTTACCCAGAGCTGATTCTGTTTCATCAATTAACTCGGATGTCGAAATTTTATCGGTTACGCTTTCAGGTGCAGTGTTAGTTGCAGGAGGTAGAGAAATACTCACAATGCCGTTTGAGTTTCTTGGGTAGAACTCAATGATGTCTGCTGAAATCGTAACTGTTTGGGTTATAATGATAGGATAAAATATGTTAGAGTTTCTGACGTCAGTTGTAATATTCGTGATTTGTTGGTTTTTCTCAAGTTTACATTTTTTATAGAGGTCTTGTTTGGCTTCTAAGATCAACCCGTCATGCAAATTTCCTCCAATTCCAAAGATGTATGTTGCTTTTGTTGTTCCTTTTTCAGTTCTAATTATTTTAAAATCACTGTCATTAATAGAAAATCCAGATTGGAAAAAATTCCCTTGAAATGTGGTCACACAACTTGAAAATAGTATTGGTAAACTCAATATGAATAAGCGGGTAAAATTTTTCATCATTGATGTATTTAAAATGTTTCGTTCTTCAAAAATAGGTGAAATAATAATGATATTATTCTAATAATATCCTAATGTTTTTGATGTGCCATTTTCAGCGAATGTGAATACACGGATGTCTTCGACGTTTATTTAACAACACAGTTCCAATTACGAAGTAGGAATGTTTGAAAGGTAAGAAAAGTTAAGAGAGGAGAAGAAAAGTTAAGAGAGGAGAAGAAAAGTTAAGATTGAACAACACAGTCTCAATTACAAAGTAGGAATAAAATCTCCGATTTTCCCATTACGTAGTAGGAATAAAATCTTCGATTTTCCAATAACGCAGTTCAAAGAGCTTCCCCATTCAAATCCGTCGTAAGTATCTCACTCATGTAATCGAAAAACGGACGCATCGCTTGAAAGGTAGAAACCACGTTTTTCAAGTAAGTTTCCGATTGCGCTTGTTTGTCGGTGAATTTCTTGACAAGTAAAAATTGCTTGTAATTGATGAGGTCAATAGCAGGATGGTCTTTGTCGAAACCTTTCGGAGCTGTTTTGAGTTGTTCGCCTTCCAATTTCCCGAAAGTGGAAATAAATTCTTTCGATGAAAGAATGTTTCTCAAAGGCTCGGGATCTGCTGCAATTTGAAGTCGAATATGTTTCAAATCTTCCGGAGACGGTCCCCAAAATCCTCCGCCTAAAAAACAATTTCCAGGTTCAATGTGGAAGTAATAACCGCCTCGCAGTTCTTTCGTAGCACGCGTGAACGTTCCGCCAATGTTGGTTTTGTATGGCGACTTGTCTTTTGAAAAACGTACGTCTTTGTGTATTCGGAAAAGTGACTTCTTACCACTTGCGGTTTCAATGTTGTCGCATTGTTTCATCTGCGAAAGCAACTCATCTGCAAACAAAGCAACCGAATTGTATTGCTCTTGATACCTTTCTTTATTGAGTAGAAACCATTCTCGGTTATTGTTTTCATTCAAGTCTTCCAAGAATGAAAAGACTGAAGCAGGGATGTGTTTTTGCATGATGGTTTATTGAAGGCGAATGTACAATTTTTCAATCACATTCTTCGTTCACTCATTAAATCTAAATCTTATGGAAACCAAATGGACATGCGCTTTTGCGCTTGCTTGTTCGATCATGGGAAATGTTTTCGGACAAGAGAGTAAATTGGAAATTGAAATGGTTCCTGTTAAGGAAGCGACATTCAATCTTGGCGAGAATTGGGGACATGCAATTAAGTATGATCCGGCAGATACGCCAATCGAATTATTCGACTTTGCTATTTCGAAACATGAAGTCAAGCAGTCTTTGTTTGAATCGGTTATGAAATACAATCCGAGCAAACACAAATGCCCTGAATGTCCGGTTGAAAACACTACCTATTACGAAGCACTTGATTTTCTGAAAGAGCTGAATAAGTTAACTGGACACAATTACCGTCTGCCCAGTAAGTCAGAATGGGAATATGCTGCGAAGGGAGCAAATTTGAGTAAACATTATACTTTTCCTGGAGGGTATTGTATAGACAGTGTGGCATGGAACGCTTCGAATTCCAACGGAGAAACACATGAAGTTGGACAGCTGTTTCCAAATGAGTTGGGCTTGTATGACATGGCTGGAAATGTCGCTGAATACACTATGGACAAAGACAATACGTGGAACTTGGTCTTTGAAGAATTCTATGAAGTGTATTACTATCCTTACGGAATGTATCAGGTTGTTAAAGGGAATTCGTTCTCCGACCGCAATCCCGATCAAGATAAATTATATATCTTCGACAATTCCATTTACACCAAAAATTCCAACTTCAATTTTGTTCAGGTTGAATACCTCAAGAACAAAAAGCGCCTACCAGATGTCGGTTTCCGACTTGCGGAATCAATGTTTTTCGGGGCAGAGCAGCGTGTTTATAGTTTGAAGAACGAAGTTCCAATTACGCAGTAGGAATAAAACCAAAGGTTTTCCAATTATGAAATAGGAATAAAATCTTCGATTTTCCAATTACGTAGTTGGAACAACGTAGTTCAACGTTTAGCTTTTGTTTTTCAACTCCTCATAACCAATAATCCCCGAACCATAAGCGCATCGACATTCATTCTTTTTGGTGTCGACCCACATCATGTGTCTGCTTTTATGAAAAAGACAAGACGCCGTCCAAGTGTCTGAGTTGAAACTCGAGGGTGAAGGCGAATATCCGAGACGAACGAGTTCTTTTACAATGGGCGCGTTCTTGCGCTGTGCTTCCAATCGAATCTGCTCTTCTTTACGCTTCTTTTCTTCAATGAAAAAATCGAAAGCCTCTTTCGAAATGACTGTGCTACTAATGAAGGAAATACTTCCATTGAAACCTCCGCAATTCGCGGCCCAGTAGGCGCAGAATTTCTGAAGTAAATTCGGATTCATGACGTCTTGATCAGTGAGTGACTTCCGCAAGTTCAACTTGTCGTCTACGTGAGGCGCTCCCTCCAATTCGATGCACTTCGAATAAATCCCCAATCCTTCGGGGCCTTCAAAAAGGAAATACGATTCCACCCATTCAATGGGATTGAACTCGTGTTTTAATTGCAAGAATTCTGTATTCAATTTATCTTTAAACCACGAGATGTTTTCTGTGCTGTTCATTGTGTTAATTAATTTAGTTCCGAAATGAAGTGTGAGTTAGCCATAGCAATTACATTTTTACTGCTGTTCACCAGTGTTCCTCCTGATGGAATGCTTGTGGAAAAGCGAATCTCATTTTCCTCGAAATAATAAGCTTGCATTGGCGATAAAACCAAACACAGTCGATGTTTCTGCTTTTTTTTCGAAACTAAATGTTCTCTGTATTCAATAGCAACCTTCATGAGATAAGATGAATTTTCAAGGATATCATCTATTGGAGAGTTCACGAATATTCCGGTTAAACCAATTGGTTTTTCGGCTATAAAATGTATCGGCATCTGCATATACACGGCGTGATGCATTCGAACAATGATATAAGGGAATTTCCCATGTCCTCTTGCAACGGATTCTTTTGAAAGAGCATATTCGGGATTGTTATTTATTGACTGATTCATAGCTTAGATTTTATTAGATAAACGAACGGATTCTATTTCAGAAAGTTGAAATGGAAGTGGGGAAGGAATGAATAAGACGTGCTTGCACTGCGACTGAACGGTGAAGTCTCCTTCGCTTCTATTGAAACAGAAGGCAGCACTTTTCGGACTGTAGTCTTCTTTCAAATGCAACAGCACACAGTCGGGCACTTTCGAAAGATTTAGAGTAGTCACTAGCGCTTGATGCGTGAAGTGAATGAGCAGTGGGAAATCGTTTTCATTCAGCAACGGTGCTACAGGAATGAATGTGTTGTTGAGGCTAACCTCGTTAGGGACGAACGTAAGCTCGAGTCCCGATTTTAAGCGAACAATGAGTTGCTTTTCCATACAAAAAAGTATTTAGTTAAACATTAAACTTCTTTGTACTTCGATCTAAAAAAGGATTGATACGTTTGTTTTTGGCTTGAGGCCCGTATTGTTTTACCACCGTGGTGTCTTCACTCGGTTGGTACCATTTAAGGTTCGAAATACAGTGCAAACATAAATAAAAAATTATTTGCTGTGCAAATAAATTTTTTATTTAGAATGCCGGAGGCGAATTTTGCAAAACAACGAATGTGCAAGCACGAATGTTGCAAAGCAACGAATGCCCTGTGGGCGAATGCTTCGCGAATGTCTTTGACGTTATTAATTATGAAGTAGGCATTACGAAGTAGGAATAAAACCGTAGGTTTTCCAATAACGAAGTTCTCAATCTTTCATCAAACTCAACACAATCATCTTCCGCTCAGAGGTGTTAATGGTGTTCGCGCGAAATTTTGCGCACTCTGAAATGTCTTCAATCTTTCCGTCTTTCACCACCAAGACCAATGAAAGTCTGTAACCCGATCTGTTTCCAACAAACTCAATGGCGCGGTCTAGAAAATGATCGCAGCCTTTGCCTAGGCATGTGCCGTGACTTTCTTTAAGATGCAAATCGGAGAAGCCTTTGAACTTGTCAAAGGCTTGCTCAAGTCGACCAATGAACTTCGCTTTCGGAATTTCCATATAGGTCTCTCTTTCCAGAATGAGGTCAATCATTTCAAGATCCATGCGCTTGAAGAAATGCACGAATGCATCGCGCTGAGTCATGGGTTCCTTTTCTTTGGGTTCAATGGTGAAGAGAGTGAGTTGCATCATCTTAAATTAAATATTAGAGGGAGTCGAATTTAGAATGAAAAAATGCATTTGAAATGCATAGGAATTAAAATTTATTAGGGTGAAATTTTATGAACACACCCATTTATTTCCGGAAAGTGGATGTGAATAAATATAATTATATCAAGAATGAAAGGCGGTGTAGAGTGAAATGAATAAATAACGGACCTGACAAAATGTTTTTCGGCATGAATTTGCATATCGGGTTTTATGCTGAAAACTTCTTTTGGTTACGATGGCCTTTTTCGAAAGATTTGTGCAAGCACGAATATCTAAGATGATTTTTATTACGAAAAGGAAAATGAAAAAAGCAAGTCGAATATTATTAATCGCTTCGGGATTATTTATTGTCGGTTGTTCGAACACACCGTCTATCGAAGAATCTACTTCGAAGTACGGGCAATGAGTCCGCAAACGGAGTCCTCTTCAACGGCGAAAACTGTTCCAAGAGATACAATTAGAAAACCCGAAAACATCCCTGCTCCAATGGACTCATTAACTTATTGGAAAATGGTAAGGGATTCCTGTCCTGAATTGTTCCGCAAAGTTCCTTTAAGTCCTTATGAGGCTTATGACAAATGCAAGTCGGGATATTTTGTGGGTGGAGGTTGCGAGAGTTGTATAGATAATTACTTTGAACTATACGCCAAAGTACTAAGGAGGAAAAGTGGAAAGCCGATGAAGCCTATTCGAGACGACACAAAGGAGGCTATGGAGCTGCTTAATTTCATTGCGAACAAATTGTCTGGAGGTGGAACATTTTATGGACATATGCTTTTGAGAGCGGACGGAGAGATTGAATATAGCCTTTATAAATATGAGCATGGTGAGATGGATTTTAGTACGATAGATATAGATAAAGAGCGCAGCGCATTGTTTCGGAAATGGAAGAGGAATATTCATAATTCAATAACGAGAGACGGCAGTATGAATTTCACTGAATTGTCAGATGTCGAATTGGAAAAGCAACTTTTAGATTCTTTGTCGCGAATGAAGTTGCTGGTGAAGACGCCCTTTACCTTGACTTATCTCGATGAGCTCGGACACAGGTATTATTCAGACTTGAAGTATTAATATTTAAATTTATCAATGCGGATTTGGTCAATGTGTTTAAAGTTTTGGTTTTGTTCATGATTATTGCAGCTCGCTACCATGATCGTATTCGAGATTTTAAGTTCGGAGACATGAAAGTCCCAAAACCAAAGAAAGAACGTATGAAAAAAGCAATAAATTTTTTAAAACTTACATGGCGCTTTTGGACGCCAGGAAAGGCTTCTAGCCGAGTGCAGAATGATTTAGTAAACTTGCTGAATGAACGAAAACTGAGGTACAGCATAGCCATGCACAATAAGAATATTGAATTGGAATTCGATTGTGAGAATGGACATAGATATAAAATTATTTGTTCAATTCAATCGAATAAGCATTTGTGTTTTTATGTCACTTTTACGCACCACTTGTTTCCAGAAGCATATGACAGATTGTGTCATTTGGCACAGATGTTCAACGACCGAATGTCAGATCTTACGTTGCAATTGAACATGGAGGGACAAAGTTTGCATTTGTTTTCAAGCATACCTATGGATTACGCCCAAGTTCATCCTGATGTAGTCGATTACAGGTTGTATAATCTTACTAATTATGCAACCGATATCTCCTGGGCTTTCGATAAGCTCTTGAAGACCGGTGAAGAAGCTGTGTTTGTCTTTGCAGAATTTGTAGAGAGAGTTAATGCGAAATAGTATTTTAATTTAATTCTTGAATTCGCGAAGTATGACTTTTAAAGCATTGGTGAATGCAGCAGTGGTTGAAATTGAAAAGGCTAGGGAAAATCCAATTTCAGAGATACTTGATATTGGTTATGATAGATTACATGGTTTTGAAATTTTTAACATTCCAAAGGAGAAGACCAGTTGCTTACAATTTTTTTATAAGGATAGCGAGTTCAATGTTTATTACAGTTTATTCCGTGTAAACAAGGTGGTGCAGTCTAGAAACGAAAAGATTATTTTAGCGATACCTGGTAGATATACCTATCCAATATTTCGCTCATCTAGTCTGACTTTAAATTCAGAAATTTGTATTGGCCCATACGGTTTTCGCGGAAAGAGATATCTCTTGAATCAACGATGCGATGGAATGTTGGTAAAAGACTTTGAAGGGAATGTTTTCCTAACAAATACCAATAGGTTCAATTCTAAAAATATTAAGAGTGTTGTGCGGTTGGGTCCCGCAATCATTGATGATTACGCTTTAACCGAGGCTGCGCACTCAGATTTTTTCTTTAGTGATTATTTTGGAATTGGAATGAACGCTAAGGGTGAAATAATTATAATTAACACTCGAAATTATAAGTCCAATGCTGAATGGATAAATGTTTTTAGATCACTCGATTGTAGCGATGCGGCAGTTATATATTCTCCAGATTCAAATTATTTCTTGCGAAGCAATAAAGGATTATCTGATGTTAAAACTTATGGTGGATACATAACATATGTGATGAATAAAGATGATATCCGAGAGTTGATTCGAGATGAATTGAGTGTTGATGAACTATATAAATACTTTTTACTGCGTCGCTAATTGACTCTTTGTTGTTGTATGTTTTGAAAATATACAAGCTTGTCAAAACTTTACTTCGCTTTATCAGAATCGGAACTTTGTGTGAAATTTTAAAACCATATAAAATGACACAACAAATTAAGACCTACGATTTTTATCGCGTGGAAGAAACAACACAGTTGTCAGGTATTCCAATTCTTGGATTATTCGGACCGAGAAGAGACAGATGGTACATAGATCTTCCGGAATGGCAAGGACCACGAGCCAACCTTGAGATGGTTGCTGGCGCTGACACTATGTTGGAAGTATTCGCAAACGGACAAGAGCGTGTAAATGTCACGTTCACGAATTACGAAGCGAATGACATTGAAGCGGATCTATTGCTGAATCATATCAGCGGAGGAACGTATACTGTTACCCGAATGAATGAAAACTATTCGAATGCACCTGAGAGAATGTGGCTTTGTGGGGTAACCAAATTCGTCTTCAATAGTGATTATCCGGAGGCGATTAGTGTGAAGTATAACGTCTGATGTCTTCGACATTGGTACTACGTAATTCCTACTGCGTAATTCCTACTGCGTAATTCTAATAACAAAGTTCCAATTATGAAATAGGAATAAAATCTCTGATTTTCCCATTACAACGTAGGAATAAAACCGAAGGTTTTCCAATTACGCAGTAGGAATAAAACCGAAGGTTTTCCAATTACTCCGTAACTGGTTTCGGCTTATTGAATTCATCAAAAGCAATCCAGACATCCTCTTTCTTTGGACTTTGAGCCAATAGGGGAGCAAGAGAAATGACAGTGCCTAGTGCGAAGATGGGAGTGACTTCGAAGTTATCCTGACGGAAGAATTCGTAGGACATGATGCCTAATCCTGCTGTGAGCAAGGCAATTTGCATTCGCTTCAATTTGCGGTGGTGTTCAATGTAGTAGACCGATTCGCTGTTTGAACCGAAGTCGCGCATCATGTTCTTGTAGTTTGCTACATAGACAGGACCGTTGCTCATGTTGTAGTAATCGAGTTGTTTTCCAGATGCAAGGAGTTTGTTGATCTTTTTCATTCCTGGATAAACACGCAGGGTATCGTCGCAATACACACCGAAGGGAATTTCTTCGAAGGCATTTGCTCTTCCTTTTTTTATCCGCAAGGCGTAGCGTTCGGTGTCGTTTCCGTGAATGTGTGAAAGGTTCACGAATGTCCCGTTGTTATTGCTAAAGCGAACAATTTCATTGGCTTTCCATCGATTCTGATCAAGTGTGAAATAAGCATTCTGTGCAATGGGCGAATCGTAGCTTAAACGAATCCCGGAAATGGAGTCTCCAGTTTGAAGGATGGCGAAGTGTTGCGCAGCGCAGAGATTGGCTGTTGCCAAAAAAATGCAGCAGAGCGCTATTGATTTTGAGATAGATGCGAGATTCATTGCAACGAATTTAAGAAAACTCTTTTGAGATTAGAAAAAGATATTATCTTTGCCGCGGAGAGCTGGCAGAGTGGTCGATTGCGGCAGTCTTGAAAACTGTTGACTGTAACAGGTCCTGGGGTTCGAATCCCTAGCTCTCCGCTTGAAAAGCCCCGATTATTTCGGGGCTTTTTTTTGTATCAAATTCCTTTTTTAATAGAATTAAGTATCAATACTCCTTCATTAGTACCTCCAATGAAATCCCTAGAAGGACATGTATCTTTCGAATATGATCGAGATTGAGTTTTCGTTTGCGATTGAGAACTTCACTCGCGCGACTCTTTAGACCGAGTGTATTGGCCAAGTCTTGCTGTTTAAGTCCCAGTTGCTTCAGTTTGAATTTAATTGCTTCAATGGGATCTGGATTCTCAATAGCAAAGTGTTTGTTTTCATAATGTTCAATGAGCAAAGAAAGTAACTCTAACTCGTCACCTTCAGGTGTGTTCTTATTAGAATCAAAAATTTCCTCCAGTCGATTAAGCGCTTGAGTATATTGTTTCTTAGTTTTAATAATTTTCCAGTTCATTTTAATTATATTTTTGATGCATCGATCTTGTCATATTCTGCATGGGTTCCAACAAAACGAATCCAAATAATTTGAAATTCATAATTCACTTTTGCCACAATTCTATATTTGTTTCCTTTGATATTAAAGACTATCCTTTCTTTCGGAATAATACTTAAAGAAGAAAATGATTTTTTCATCTCATTATGATTCTTCCAATTCCCACTGCTTATTTCTTTAAACCAAATGAGTAATGGTTGTTTGGCAGAAGCATTCTTCTCGAAGTATTCCTTCAACGTTTTCTTAGCAATAACTCTCATGCAAATATATTATAAAAGTTCCCAAATATGGAACTATTGATTTAAAATTAATTTTTTCAAACCTAAACATGAGTTGGAAACGGATTGCTATGTTTTGCGTTGCAGGTTATATGCTGTTTATTCGGTTGAGAATCTCATGTAAAATGTTTTCGTTTTATATTTGAACCATGAACAAAGCAATTCTATTCCTATTCGCATGCTTCCTGTCTTTAGCCGGTATGGCTCAGGAAACCGGTAAGTCTAAAATCTATTTGAAAAATGGTGACGTCCTAACCGCGCGCATTGTGGGATATAAGCCGCAAGAGTCATTCACCATTGAGATTTCAGTTAATGCAGTGATAGACATACCGTTCAAAGACATTGATTACATTGTGCTAGATGCAAACAACAAGAACATTTCGAAACCAGCAGAACTGAACGCTACCGATGTAAATAATTCTCCTTCTAAATCAATTTGGAGCGAACCGGTTCCTCAAGAAAAGGCGAATAAAGCTTTCGGCGATTTCTATTTCGAGTCGGTGAATGAAGGAGTAGTTGGACTTGGTGTTGGGAATATAGGTGGTTTGCCTGCGATACCTTTGATCGATCCGTTTTGGGGTGGAATCTACGGTTACCAAAATCAAACCATTCCGAATGCAACTTCTTTTGGTGGAATATACTCAGCGAATGGAATCGGATACAAGAACTGGGCGTTCGCAGGAATAGGCATTGGTGCAATGGGATACTCTGACGATATCGGATTCTCCATGCCTTTCATGCTCGACCTTCGTGCTCGCTTGATGCCTAAGAAAAAGATAAGTCCGCTTGTTATGCTTTCAACCGGTATTGCTTACCACAAAGGAAGTGTTGGGTCTTTGGACTTGAACGATGGCGCAGGAGTTTCTTTGAAGTTAAATGATCAAATAAACATTCACGCTTTGTTAGCTCACAGCTACATGCGCTATTACGGAAGACTTTCTGCTTCAGGTGCCGTTGTTCAAGACGGTGTGTATTACAATTATTTCGGCGTGAGAATGGGCGCAAGCTTCAGATTCTAACGAACCAAATGAAACCATCCGCTGCGTTGCTCTGGAGATAAGATAGATTCACCATTGGCATATTCAGCGTTCACCACATAATAATAAACGCCTGTTGCGGCTTCATTGCCGCTAATAGTGCCATTCCAATTGTTATCGGGATCGGTAGATTCAAACACTAACGTTCCCCAACGATTGAAGATCTGAATGGAATAATTGGAAACAGCTGTTGTACTTCCATCTCCAGAAAACACCAAATGAAACGTTTCGTTGAAACTGTCGTTCGTTGGACTGAAGATATTTGGCAGCAACAGATCAGCACATTCCGGAAGATCGAGGGTATAGGTTCCCGAAGCATCACATCCGTTCGGATCAAGCGCAGCAACACTCACAGTTGCATTGGAAAGCAATTCAATACTGAAATCGGAAGAGCCATCGTACCAAAAAATGTTCGAATAAGTTGGATCAATTCCCAAGGTAGTTGGTCCGTCCCAACATCCCGACTGTGTGAGGTTCTGAATGGTGATAAGCGGATTGTTATTCGCACTAATTAGTTCTGCTGTTGCGGTAGATGTGCAGCCACCTGGATTAGAGCTAATGACAGAATAAATACCCATATCGACACCCAAGAAACTGGTAAAACCTGAAGTGAGCGGATTGCCATTCAATGTCCATTCGTTATTCACCGAAGGACCATCGCTCACAACGTTCAAAGTCAGTTGCTGTGTTTCTCCTATACACAATACAGTAGAAGCAGGAGAGAGCGTTGTTTGAAAGTTCTGAAAGTCGAGTTCTACGGGTGTGCTGGGAGCAATGCAAATGTCATTCGGACATGTCAGTTGGTAAACACCATCGGCATTCGCGGTGTAAGAATCTGAATTTGCTCCTGAAATGTCAGATCCGTTTAATAGCCATTGATAAGTACTACAAATACTGGTGGTTGAAAAGGTAGTTGGGGCGTTGTCACAAATGACAGCGTCTAAATCTGGAGTAACATTTAAGGTGCTTAACGGAATGACATTCACCATTGCGCCATCTATTAACGTATCTGCCGAACATCCGTTGCTGGCGATGAGCGAATATGAAAAAACACCAGACTCTGTGAAACAAATAGTCGGAGCTATGCTGTCTAACGCTAGATCTTCAACACCGTTGACCAACCACGTCCACAACCCCGGATTTCCAGCGGAAGTATTTGTAACCTGAATGCAATCGCCTACGCAAACACTATTCTCGGAAATACTGAAACTAGCAACAACTGGAGCGTCGCTGTTATTCGAAGCACCCGGTGATGGAGGTATAGTACCCGAAACCCAATTATCACTGCCATCGCAACTGCGAAAGACTGTTAGTCCATCATTACTGACTTGCGCAGGAACTGATTGTATTTGAGGAAAACTAGGAAGGAAAGAAACAGTTAAAGTTGGACAAGATCCAATTGAATTTGTAGTAAATGAAGTTTGCTGATTCCATTGCCCGCCCCCCCATTCAATTCCATCTATTATGGTCCCGAGATTGTCGAATAGCAAAATCTGTTCTCCGCCGTTGGTATAAATTCCCACTTGAGCAAGTGGACCAGTTGTGCAACCGCAGGTTCCAATGTTAATGTCTACGGGTACTCCGGAATTGGAAGATCCAACAACTAAATAACCGTTTCCGGGTATTGTTGTACCGGCAGGAAACGTAACGGAAAAATCCCCGTCTGAAAGAATATAACATTCAATGTTCTGCGGAAGTGCGCAGCTGTTATATAATTCTAACCATTCGGCTGTATTTGGAGTGCACCCTCCGTCACATTGAGGTGAGGGTGTCCCACCGGCGGCATTCACCATAACTTCATTTATGACAATGCATTGACCAATACTTGTTAAGGTGAAAAGAAGCAACGCTGTTAGGATTGAATAGACCTTCATCGTGCAAATGTAATAGGAACAAGCTTTGTAATTCTTATCACACAAGGGAAGAATTCGAATTCGTAACTTTGTGAAATGAAATATTCAAGCTTATTCCTTTTCATAGCGCTCTTTTTTAGCGCTTGCACCTCCAACGGTGGTAATCCTGTTCTCGACGCTAAGATGTTTTCAGAAAAGCTGAAAGCAACGCCAAATGCGGTTTTGCTTGACGTTCGTACTCCTGAAGAATTTTCAAAGGAGTATATTGAAGGGGCTTTGTTAGCCGATTGGAACAGCAATGATTTTCAGCGCAGAATTGATGCTATTGATAAGAATGCTCCTGTCTTTGTTTATTGCTTAAGCGGTGGAAGAAGCTCTAGCGCTGCTGCTGCCATGCGCAAACAAGGATACAAAGAGGTGTATGAACTTCAAGGTGGAATAATGAAATGGAAATCGGCAGGCCTGCCTGTTGTTTCTGGAAAGGCGAGTGCTAGCGGCGGAATGAGTTCCGATGAATACAAGACGCTTGTTTCGGGTGGAAATGTACTGGTCGATTTTTCAGCTGAATGGTGTGCACCTTGCAGAAAGATGAAGCCGTCCTTGGAAGAATTAGCAAAGGAAAATCCTTCATTGAAAATTGTGACCATTGATGTAGATCAAAACCCGAACATCGCGGCAGAATTAGGCGTAGACGCTCTTCCAACTCTTAAGTATTATTCCAACAATGAAATGAAATTCTCAAATGTTGGATTCCTTTCAAAGGATGAATTGAAAACTAAATTGGGATTGTAATTCCAACTAGACTAAAAGAAAAACGCCCTCTTCGGAGGGCGTTTTCATTTCAACATAAATTGAAATTATTTTTTGTAGAATGGAAGTGAAACCACAACAGCTTTCAACGATTTTCCACGAACTAAAATAAATACTTCTGTTCCTAGCGCAGTCATTGATGTTGGGACGTAACCCAATCCAATTGCCTTTTCCAAGCTAGGACTTTGCGTTCCGCTTGTTACAACTCCTACAACGTTTCCGTCTGCGTCTGCAATTTCATAATCGTGACGAGGAATTCCTTTGTCGATCATTTCGAAAGCCACAAGCTTACGCGTTACTCCGGCTTCTTTCTGTGCTTTTAGATTTTCAGAATTCAAGAAAGGTGCACTGAACTTCGTGATCCATCCCAATCCAGCTTCAAGCGGAGAGGTAGTATCGTTGATGTCGTTTCCGTACAAACAGAATCCCATTTCCAAACGTAAGGTATCTCTTGCGCCTAATCCAATTGGCTGAATACCTTGTTCAGCGCCTGCTGCAAAGATTTTGTCCCACATGTCATTAGCCGCTTCATTCGGAAAATAAATCTCGAATCCACCTGCACCGGTATATCCTGTTGTTGAAACAACAACGTTTTCAACGCCAGCAAATGTTCCAATTTTGAACGTATAATACTCCATGTCGCTCAACGTCATATCGGTCAACGATTGCAATGCCGCTGTAGCTTTCGGTCCTTGAACAGCCAACAACGAAGTGTCATCAGACTTGTTCACCATGGTTGCTCCGAACTCTTTATTCAACTCAGAAAGGTGATTCCAATCTTTGTCAATGTTAGAGGCGTTCACAACCAACAAGTACATTTCTTCGTTCACGCGATAAACCAATAGATCGTCAACAATTCCACCCGTTGCATTCGGCAAACAGCTGTATTGAACTTTTCCGTCGAACAATTTAGAAACATCGTTAGAGGTAGCGAATTGAATTAGATCGAAGGCTTTCGGTCCGCTAATCCAAAACTCGCCCATGTGGCTAACATCGAAAACGCCCACGTCGTTTCTCACGCAGTGGTGCTCCTGCATTAATCCCGCGTACAGAACAGGCATATTGTAACCTGCGAATGGAACCATTTTCGCTCCAAGCGCAATGTGCTTTTCAGTAAGTGAAGTGTTTTTCATAAGTGGGCCGAAATTATAAATTATCGGTGATGTAAGTGATTATTTTATTCATGAGATGTACACGGTCTTTTCCACGAACGTTGTGCTCATGTCCAGGATAAATGAAAAAGTCAACAGGAATCTTCTTGTCAACACATGCTTTCAAGAAGCGCATGTTGTGTTGAAGAACCACAACATTGTCGTCTGCTCCGTGAATCATTAACAATTTTCCTTGCAGCTTATCTACTTGTTTTGTGCAGTTGCTGGTGTCATACCCTTCGACGTTTTCTTGCGGAGTGTCCATGTACCTTTCAGTGTACATGATTTCATACAAGCGCCAATCGATAACCGGTCCTCCTGCAACACCTACTTTGAATGTTCCCGGTGCGCGAAGCATTAATGAGGTTGTCATGAATCCGCCGAAGCTCCAACCATGAACCGCCATGCGCGAAGGATCAACGTATGATTGTTTCTTCAACCATTCAACACCTGCCAATTGATCGGCTATTTCTTGCGTGCCTAATTGACGGTGAATGATTTGCTCGAATTCTTTTCCGCGATGCGCTGAACCTTGTCCGTCGACAGTGAATACCAAATAACCTTGCTCAGCGAGGTAGTTCATCCACAAAGAACTTCCACCCAAATAAGAATTAGTCACTAACTGAACGTGAGGACCGTTGTATACATAAACGACTACAGGATATTTTTTTTCCGAGTCGAAGTTCGAAGGCTTAATCAATCGGCAATAGAGTGGAGTGCCGTTGTTTGCATTGATGGTGAAAATTTCAGGGGTTCCAACTTTGTAATTTTTTAATTTGTCTTCTGAATTCAACAGAACATTCGGCATTCCTTTTCCACATGGAGAAATAGATACACGGTTTGGAACAGAGAGTGAGCTGAATTGATCAATGAAGAATTTTCCTGTTGAAGAAACCTTGCAAGCGTGCGTTCCACCTTCGTTTGTAAGAGCAGTTAATTTCAATGTTGAAGTGGGAGCAAAGTATAGGTGACGTTCTGTTGCATTTGTTCCTGTTCCTTCGAAGAAAATAGTTTTCTTGTCGTCGCTCAATCTTAGAATGGACATCAATTCGAAGTTCGCGTTGGTTTGCGCGGTTAAATTTCCAGCTAAATCATACAGGTAATAATTATGGAAGCCTTTCTTCCACGTGTACCAGAGGAATGTCGTGCTCGAAAGGAAGTAAGGCGCTTGATCGGGTTCCACCCAACGAGCGTCTGTTTCAGTAAAGACAGTTCGAATGAATTCACCATTAGTGGCACTATAAACATTAAGATTGCAGGTGGTTGTGCCTCGATTCATTTCAGCAATTAAAATGTAATTCTCATCGGGACTCCAAGATAAGTTGGTTGCGTAATACGTATCGTTTAAAATGCCATTGTTCAATTGAAGGAAAATTGTTTTTCCTGATTTCACATCATAGACACCAACACTTATTCTTTCACTTGAATCTCCTGCCATTGGATAACGAATGTTATTTGCACTCGCAGGAGTTGTATTGTAATTGATTAACGGATATTCAGTCACGCTGGATTCATCTTTATGATAGAAGGCCAAACGATTTCCTTCCTTCGACCAAAAGGTTCCCTTTGCAATACCGTATTCGTTGCGAGAAATGCTTTGTCCGCTTACAATTCCTTCCGCATTAAATGTCACTTGTTTCT
>JBIKZA010000059.1:0-14865 GCA_044354975.1 Flavobacteriales bacterium | reverse complement strand
GTCTGCATACGATTGAAAATCCTTGGCAAGATAAGGTTTTAATCGTTCTTTCGTTTCGTCGGGTAGCGCAATAATTTTATTGAAATCATCTTCGTTTTTAAAGTCCCCGTTATTCTTGCGGAAAAGCACAATTGCTTTTGCTTCTTTGAAACTCAAATAAGGGTGAAGCGCAAGTTCCTCACCTGATTTGGTGTTAATCCCAAGGGGTTTAATTAGTGAAGTGTTCACTTGAAGTGTGGAGTGAATACGTTCAAAAATATACTCAGGGAAATGATATATTTCCAAGAGTTGAAAACTACTAGAATATCCGCCAAGCTGTTCGCGATAAACGAGAATTTTCGAGATTAAATACCTTGGAATCTGCAGCTTTAATAGGTCTGTTGAGTCGGCACTGTTAATTTCAAGTGATGCGATTTGTTCTTTTTGAAAATTAGTGTTTTTCTGAAAATTGGAAGTGTCAATTATCTCTGACACAAGCGAATCGGATTGAATAATAATGGTGCTCGTAGGAGAATAGAAAGCGCTGATTTCTTTATAGGTCAAGTAAAAAATAGCCAGTGAAATCCAAATGAGAATACTCACCCTTTGATCTCGAGAAAGAAAAGAATTTTTCATGCGTTTTTTTGTTTTCAAAGTTCAGTTTTGAATAGACAGTGCGCAATTTTTTTGTATGTGATTTTCATATAAATCCAATCGAAAATTGAATCTAAACTTTGGATTTTTCCAATCTTTATATAGGGTGAGAAATAGAAGTTGTTATGCCGAAATTTCCCATAACCTTTAATTATCTAGAAAGCAAAATGTGCCCATAGATAATCTCGTCGTCTCCGAATTGAGACTTGTAAAGAATCTTATAAGAATAGGCTCCATTGGGTGCGTAATAATCACCACCGCGAACATTGCCAGTCCAGAAGAAGTTCTGCTTGTTTCCTTCGAAAATAGGTGCTCCCCAACGATCGTATATCGTAATTTCTATTTCGTTGAGTTGATCGAAGACAGGAAACCAAACATCGTTTATCCCATCGTTGTTTGGCGTGAAACTGTTGGGGACAAAAAGGGTGAATTCACACTTTTCGTAAACAATCTCAATTGTTTCAATGAGTGTTCCACAGTAATTCGTTGACGTTAGGGTGTAAGTGCCTGTTACAGTAGGAATAATTGATGTACTTGTTTCGGATGTACTCCAACTGTATGTTTCAGCTAGATTTTCACCGGCGTTAAGCGTTATTGGAAGGTCCGAGCAGCGAGTGATAGAATCAGGCAGGACATCCATTGGAGCGTAGTCCATGAAGATGTCAATACTATCAAGAGAAATACAAACGCCATCATTGACCACAACACTATAATTGTCAGGAGAAGTGACGGCCAAAATCGTTGCGAAGTTACTTGTACTCCAAGTACCAGGCGCTCCTGCATTTAAATTTAAAAGAGTTCCTTCACAAATGGTGGTGTCGTTCCCAAGGTCAACAACAGGAGGAAACTGAAAGGTGATGTTCACTGTGTCGGCGCTCAGACAGCCGAGAGTATTTAAGCTTTGGGAATAGATGCCTGTCGAGGTAGTTGTAATCTGATTAGAAATTACATTGGTGCTCCAGAGCCCTGTTGAATTCGAATTGATTGTTGCGGTTTCTCCAATGCAAAGAAATTGGTCTTGTCCAAGATATACCGCTGGTGCAGAAACTTCATACGCGATAATACTTTCAGCGGTTGCGCAAAAATCGTTGTACAACAGAACAGAGTAGTTCCCTCCTGAACTAATGGATAATGAAGAAGATGTTGATCCATCATAGTTCCAACTGAAGGCTGTTGCGTTTGACAAGGGGTCGAGGGTAATAATCTGTCCTGTGCAGAAATAAACACTGTCGGACCAAGTTGCAATAGGATATAGTAATTCAGAAATGATTACAGCGTCATTCACACTGCAGGATCCATTGAAAGCTGTAAAAGTATAGGTCCCCTCTCCAGAAATTGTTGGAGCCGTAGTCGTTTGTCCGCTGGTAATTGAGCCTGTATTAGTTGTCCAGATCATGTTGGTATATGCACCGGAAACTTGAGCGTTGAGTGTTAAAACGCTGTTGTCGCAAACCACCGAATCGGCAGGAACGTTTATTATTGGATAGGGGAGCGTTGTTGCCAAAACGGAATATTGATGAGGTATTCCACACTGATCAGAATACGAAACGGTGAATGTGGTGTTAGAGGTTAATATGGCATTGATGGTTGCTGCATTTGGATTGTCAATGATACCAGCGGGTTCCCATTGAATATTTGATGAAGCATTTGCAGGTGCGTTCAAAGTTAAAATAGTGCCTTCACATATTGGTTGAGGCGGAACCAAAGGGTTTACGCTGCTTGGAAGACAAACCGTTTGTAAATTATTTAATCCTCCAGTGCTTCCTGCAAAACCATAATATACAATTGGGTTTCCTAAGAATATACTGTTGACCATGTCAATGGTTGCAGTTAATCTGAGGTTGCAATCGAAGTAGCAGCTGAAAGTCATTGTTGGGGCATCCCATACCATGCGCACTTGGTGGCTAGTATTGTCCTCAATATTGGCATTTGTTGCATTGGCTTGAACAGGACCTGCAAGATTGTTTGCAGAACCATGATTCACCACACCGTTTTTCAAAAATGCAATGTGATCGTACCACGGATCATTGTTTGGACTTCCATTGGTATACGAATCGAATTCAACAGCAAATCCGACAGGAATGCCTTCGAAGCCCATACCACCACCACCTATTCCAAGAACATTGGTACCAGTGGGTTGTAGAATGAAACAGTTTCCATCTGCACCCCCATCATTGGCGCCAAAACTCATGGTGAAGTTTAAGTCAAAACTTTGGGTTAAATCAATCGTTGAAGTTGCCCATACTGAGCCCAGCTGCGTGTTTACAGGGGGAGTGAGTGTAAAGCAATTCCCACCAGTCGAAAAGGCGCTGCCATTCGTAACAAACTGTCCGAAGGTAGTTATGGTGAAAAGTACAAAAACATTTACAGCAAGTATAAATCGCATGAAACGAAAGTACGATGTTTTAACCTGAATAAAAAAAAGCCCTCAATTTGAGGGCTTTTGAAGTGGGAATTACTGGGTTCGAACCAGTGACCCTCTGCTTGTAAGGCAGATGCTCTGAACCAGCTGAGCTAAACTCCCGTCCTTTTTCAGGAGTGCAAATATAGAAAGTGAATCTGATTCTCCAAAAAAATTATGCGTTTTCTTCCGATTCGTCTTCAGCTGATGCTTCAGAGGTCTCGAAATCAAGCATATCACGACTTTTTAAAAGACCATACCAACTAAATAATTTCTTGATATCGCTGTCGTAAACACGATCCTCATCGAAGTCTGGAAGAATTTTTTTGAATTCTTCGCGCAATGCCGCTCCAGTTAAATTGCTTGAAGGACCTTCAGCCTCACCGTAAACATTCTTCATGTTCGTGAGGACTTGCTTCAACGACACATCTTCGTCATGGGTGAACATGCTAATGTCAGCCAAAGTGCTTACACGCTGTGTGCTTAGGATTGGCTGACGTTTTCCGTCGACTAAAGATTCTGCGACTACAGCAACTTTGCCTGCCGACACTACTTTAAATAATCCGGATTTTCCGGATACTGAAATGATTTTTTCCAACTCTGTTGCCATACTTTTTTTTGAATGGAGGCAAATCTAATCCGTTCGAATAGAAAATTATCAATTCGAGGTATAATTTTTCTCTCTAACTTGGCCTCATGAATGCAAACATTCTTATTCTTTATGCCGGAGGGACCATAGGTATGTGGGAAGATCCTGCCACGGGAACCCTTGTTCCGCTTGATCTAAAAGATTTAAATAAGTACCTTCCTGAGATTCAAGGGTTGAACGTTACCTATGAAGGAATTTCTCTGAAAACGCCCATTGATAGCGCTGAATTAACACCAACCGTTTGGACTGAATTGGTTGAAATCATTGAAACCAACTATGCGTCGTTCGATGGTTTTGTTATCCTACACGGCACAGATACAATGGCCTACACGGCTTCAGCATTGAGTTTTATGATTCAGGGTTTGAATAAACCAATCATACTAACCGGATCGCAATTGCCGCTGGGAAGACTTCGTACAGATGGAAGAGAGAATTTTATTACAGCGATTGAAATCGCTTCAACAAGAAAAAACGACGAGCCGTTGGTGCAAGAGGTTGCCATTTGTTTTGGAGAACGTCTCATGCGCGGTAATCGCAGCTGGAAAGCAAACACCGAAATCTTTGACGCGTTCGACTCTCCGAACTACGCCAATCTAGCTACCATTGGAACTCATATTATTTTCAACGAGCAAATTCTTTTCCGTTCGAGTAGACCTTTGACCTTTGCAAAAGAAATGACGGAAGGTGTTGGTGTGTTGAAATTATACCCAGGCATACTTCCTTCTTCAATTGCCTACGCCTTGGCTCGTCCGAATTTAAAGGTTTGTATTATTGAATCCTTTGGTGCAGGAAATGTTCCCCGAAATGAAGAATTTTTAAGTGTGTTCAAGGAAGCCATCAATCGAGGTGTATCGATAATTAACATTTCTCAATGCAGAAGAGGAAGTGTGGATGAAAGATTATATAAAACGGGAAAGGCCTTCGCCGACGTTGGGGCTATTTTCGGAAATGACCTGACTTTTGAAGCTGCCATAACCAAGAGTATGTTCTTGTTGGCACAAGGATTATCTGGAGATGATTTCAGCAAGGCATTGCTCGAAAATATCGCAGGGGAGTTAAGTGAAAATTAATCCAACGAAAACAAGCGCTTCGCATTCGCAGTAGTAAGCGCAGCCGTTTCGTCGAACGAGAGTCCCAACGATTTCGCAATAAACTCAACCGTGTGGGCAATGAACGCAGGTTCATTTCTCTTTCCGCGATGAGGTACTGGAGATAGATACGGCGCATCTGTTTCAACAACGATTTTTTCAAGTGGGATTTTTTGAATGCTTCCATCTTGATTTTTTTTATAAGTCGAAGTGCCTCCAATTCCAAAATAAAAATTATTGTACGATGAGATTTTTCGAATCTCATTTTCACCTCCCGTAAAACAATGAAAAACGCCGCGAAGCTCAGGACTGTCATGCTCGTCGAGGCATTCAAAAATCTCTTTGAAAGATTCTCGAGCATGAATAATCAAGGGCAGGTCAAATTCTTTCGCCCAATTGATTTGTTCAATAAACGATTTTTTCTGAACTTCAAGGTTGTCTTGTTTCCAATGCAAGTCTATCCCAGTTTCACCAATACCAATAGGCTTTACAACTGGAATAAGCGCTTTCATTCGACCTAAAACTTCTTCGAAGTCTTCGTTAACATCGCAAGGATGTAGACCAATCATACTGTAAAAAAATGAAGGGTATTGCTCGCACAGCTTGAGCATAGGAGCAATGCTCGTTTCATCTATATTCGGAAGGAAAACCTTTTGCACTTCAAAAGATTTCGCACGTTCAACAACTTCATTCAAATCTTCCTGAAAAACGTCTAAATAGACGTGGCTGTGCGTATCAATTATCATTTCACAAAAGTAGTGAGTTCCTTTTGAATGTATCTTGCACCCGAAATGAATTCTAGGGCAAAAATTTTAGTGATTCGATTCAGCAGTATCGGAGATATTGTTCTGACATCCCCTGTATATCGAATCCTACAAGAGCAACTCCCGCATGGCGCGGAAGTGCATTTGCTTACCCAAAGCCGCTTTGCTTTTGTTCAAGAAGCAAACCCGTTTGTAAATAAGATATGGGCAGTCGAGAAAAGTGGGATGGAAGTTTTAAACGAACTGAAGAATGAGAATTTCGATTATATCATCGATCTGCAGAATAGCCTGCGCTCAAGGAGTATTCGGAAAAAGTTGGCAGTGCTTTCTTTCCAAGTAAACAAACAGAACTTGCGGAAATGGATTCAAATTAATCTAGGTCTCTGGAAAGGTTCTGTTGGACATATTGTTGATCGCTATCTCAGTACTCTTAAAACGTTTAAAGTTTCAAATGATGGAAAAGGTCTGTCGTACTTCATTCCTTCAACAACCAAATCCATTGAAGATTTACTTCCATCAGATTTCATTGAAAACAAATACACGGTTATCGCTACAGGCGGCGCACATGAGGGAAAGCGTTGGAGTGAAGAAAATTGGTCAGAACTTTCTGAAAAACTTCATGATGAAAGAATTGTTTGGATAGGGGGAAGGGAGGATTCAATTCATTTGAATCATTCACCACTTCATCTTGATTTAATTGGAAAGTGTACCGTTCATGAAAGTGCTCGTATTCTAGAACATTCGAAAGCTGTGATTTGTGGAGACACCGGAATGATGCATATTGCAGCTGCATTTAAGAAAGATATTGTTGTTTTGTGGGGATGCACTACTCCCGACTTAGGAATGGGAGTGCACAGACCTCAGCCGAATGCAGGAGAGCATATGCACACGTTGTATCTTCAAGCTAAACGAAAAGGACGTCCGTGTTCGAAGCTCGGAAACCGTTGCAAATACGGTATGCACAACAAGTGTATAGACGTTATTCATGTGAATCATGTTGTAGAAGCATTTAATAAATTGAAAAACAAATGGCAATGAAGACAGTATCACCAAAGGAAACGCTAACGATAGCGACGCATTTCGTACTTCCTGAAAACACCAACACATTGGGAAATCTAATGGGAGGGCAGCTCCTGAATTGGTTGGACATTGCTTCTGCAATTTCTGCGCACAGACTTTGTAAACGAGTTGTGGTTACCGCAGCCGTGAACAATGTTTC
Source organism: Flavobacteriales bacterium (assembly GCA_044354975.1). Lineage (GTDB taxonomy): Bacteria > Bacteroidota > Bacteroidia > Flavobacteriales_D > Sanyastnellaceae > CAIZGX01. The sequence continues at coordinate 8,111 of JBIKZA010000059.1, read as the reverse complement.
ATTTCAACATCCAATTAAATTGGGAGACATTGTCATTATTGAAGCGAAAGTTTCGAGAAGTTTTGCTACTTCTATGGAGGTGTTCATGGATATTTATGTGGAACACCACACTACCGGCGAGAAGATAAAATGCAACGAGGCTATCTATACGTTTGTTGCTGTAGATCAAATGGGAAGCCCTATTCATGTTCCGGAATTACTTCCAGAAACGAAAGAAGAGAAATCGCGATTTGAAGGTGCTTTAAGAAGACGTCAGCTACGTTTGATTTTAGCAGGAAAAATGAAGCCTGAAGAGGCTAGCGAATTAAAAGCTTTGTTCGCTTAATGGATACGATAAAAGCCCTTCATATTATCTTTGTAGTCACCTGGTTTGCAGGACTCTTTTACATTTTTAGGTTGTTCGTTTATCATGCGGAAGCGCATGAAAAAAAGGAAGAACTCGAGCGTGAAATTCTCATCAAGCAATATAAAATTATGGAGTGGCGCTTGTGGTATATCATCACTTGGCCAAGCGCGATTTTAACACTCATTTGGGGGATTGCGCTTTTGTATTTTAACCCATCATATCTCTCTCAACCGTGGATGCTTCTAAAGTTGTTCTTTGTGGCTTGCTTGTATGCGTATCAAATTTGGGGACAACGAATTTTCAAGAATTTATACGAAAACAGAAGAACCTATAGGGCCTATCACATGCGTATGCTCAATGAAGTGAGCACCTTGGTTTTAATTGCAGTGGTGTTTTTGGTGGTTCGCAAAGATGAACTCAGCTGGGTGTGGGGAGTATTAGGTATTCTTGGAATTGGATTGATTTTAACATTCGCGGTGCGCGCCTATGCTAATTACCGCAAGAGCAGAAACTCTTAATTTCGAAAAAAGTATTTTCATATCTTTATAAAAAATCAACACAACATGAATAGAGTTTTGTTCCTTTTATTTGTCTCTCTTCAAATGTTAAGTTTCCAATCTATTGGGCAGAAGAAAAGTCTTCCCGATTGGTTAGCTGCAGAAAGGAAGAACGAAAAGTTAGTCTATGTAAACGGAGTTACCATTGCGAATGATACAGATGCTGAAATGCCCACGCGCATTACAGTTGAGCTTATAGGGTCAGAGTCGAAAAAAGCTACGTTTGACACCTTCAGTGATAGAGGGAATTTTGAATTTTTCTTGCGCCCGAATGCCATCTATCATATCGCATTTGAAAAAGATGGATACTTAACGAAAATGCTTGAGGTTGTTACCGATAATATACCCGATAAAGATTGGAAAGTTGGTTTTGTTTTGGAATTGCAAGTTTCCATGGAAATTTCTGTTGAAGGTTTTAGTGAAGAGCTTCAATCTACTCCATACGCTCGTTGCATGTACAGCTCTAAAACAAGAAAAATTGATTTTGATAAGGTTTTTTCGAAAGAGTCCAAAGCCTCATGGGAAAAAGAACGGATACGTTGTTTGAAGAAATAATCTAAAGGGCGTAATGCCCTTTTATTTTTTCAAAAAGAACATAGGATAGTTTGTAGTAGCTTTCGTTTGTCCATCCCGCAACATGAGGGGTAATCAAAACATTAGGATAAGTCAAAAGTTTTTCAAACAAGCTGTTTTCATTCAATCCTTCCAAAGACGATTTTTCGAAGGGAAGAACATCTAATGCTGCGTGACTAACAATTCCCGCGTCGAGTGCATTCATTAAATCAGTTGCATTCACATGCCCGCCACGAGAAGTGTTAATGAAAACAATTGGCTTTTTAAAGGAATTAAAAAAGGCCTCATTGGCGTATTCTTTGGTCTCTTCACTCAGCGGTAAATGCAGACTAACCACATCTGCCGTATCGAAAATTTCTTGAAGTGTTGCGCGAGCGACCAATGTGCCGAATGAACGTTCGGTGTACTTATCGAATTCGATAACCTGAGCTTCAAATCCGCTTAGTTTTTTTGCAACACTTTGTCCCATATGACCGTAGCCAATGAGAGCTATTGTTTTTCCTTTTATTTCAAATCCGCGATGTTCTTCGCGAAGCCATTCTTTCCTTCGAACACTTGCATTCGCCAGATGAATGTTATTCGCTAAAGCCAAGAGCATTCCAACCACATGCTCGCCAACAGCATCGCTATTTCCTTCTGGAGAAGAAAAGACTTTTACGTTGTTTTTTTCGCAAGTTTCGAGATCTATAATTTCTAGTCCAGATCCGCTTCGAGCAATGAACTCCAAATTTGTTCCAGCTTCAATCAATTGTTGATCGAATGAAATTCGGCTACGTAGCACAATTCCGTGGTATTCAGAAATGCTCTTCAATAATTCTTCGTATGAAATAGAATAGTTGAACTCACATTCGAAACCTAACTCATTTAACTTTTCAGCAAGAACAGGATGAACAGTTTCTAAAAAGAGAATTCGCTTTCTCATCAGAATAAGCTATGAGGTAAGGAAGTGAAATGTGTGAGGAAATAATGCCCAACACTGAAATATATAATAAGTCCCACGATGTCATTCGCAGTTGTAACGAAAGGCCCGGTAGCCAGGGCCGGATCAATTTTTAATTTGTCCAACATGAGCGGAAAGAAAGTGCCACTCAAACTCGCGAAAATGATTACACAGAACAATGCCAGTGAAACCGTTAGGCTTAGTAATAACTCGAAGTGAAACAGTTGGCTCGCTAGAAAGATAAGAGCGCTACAAACACCGGCATTAAGCAATCCAACGCCGAATTCTTTCACTAATTTTTGCCAAACCGTCTCGTCGAATGCGCTCTGATTCGCTAAAGCGCGAACAACAAGTGCGGCAGATTGAACTCCAACGTTTCCACCGGTAGCCGCAATAAGTGGCATGAATACAGCCATTGCCGGATACTCAGTTATGTCGAAGACACCAATGATATAGGCACCACTCATTCCTCCAATCATTCCAATCAACAACCATGGAAGTCGAGCTCGCGTAAGTGTCCAAATACTATCGCTCGACTCAACGTCTTCAGAGATACCACTCGCCAATTGGTAGTCACGGTCGGAAACTTCTTGCATTAAATCCACCACATCATCAATGGTAATTCGACCTACTAATTTTTTTTCTTCGTCTAAAACAGGCAACACAACTAAGTCGTATTTTTTCATAATTCGCATCACCTCTTCAGCAGTTGTATTCACATCTACCGAACGAACTTTTGATTCTTTATATAAATCCTTAAGTGTAGCCCTCATGCTTGCGGAAGCGAAAATGAGTGCCTTCATACTTAAGATCCCTAACATGTGATCGTTTTCATCGATGACATAAATAGAGTAGATGTTGTCAATGTATTCGGCTTGCTTGCGCATTTCGCGAATGGCTTGGGCCACCGTCCAATCTTCGTGAACTGTAACCATCTCAACAGCCATTATGGCTCCAGCGGTGCCCTCCTCATAGGTCATAAGATCCATGATATCGCTGGCTTGCTCCTCATCTTCAAGAAGGGCTATGACCTCTTCTTGTTTCTTTTCGCTCAATCCAGCCAAAACGTCTGCAGCATCATCAGAGTCAATGTTTTCAATTAACTCTTCTGCAATTTCACGGCTAGTAAGATTAGAAAGTAAAGTCTCTTGAATGTCTTCATCCAATTCAAGCATAACATCTGCCGCACTCTCTTCATCGAGAATGCGATAGAGATAAACACCCTCTTGGGTTGGAAGCTCGTTTATGATTTCTGCTACGTCAGCAGGGTGAAGATCTTTGGTAAATTCGTGTATAGCACTATCCTTTCCTTCGCCTATCCATTTGCGGAGGTCTGCCAACAAGTCTTTTGTAAGTTCGAATTGCACGGGGAAGATTCCATTTAAAGGGTGAATTTTTTTACCATTGCGAAGGTAAGTTATTTTTAACGTAACCTGATTTATATTCGCCTATCTAAATTGAGCAAATGAAAAAGCATCTAGCGTTATGTGCCATTGTCCTATGCGGAGTAATGGTATTTCCGGCACACGGAACTGTTGACCCTTCAAAAAAGAAGAAGGAGCCAGTGAAAAAAGAAGAGAAAAAGCCAGAAGATAAATATGGCGATTTGGTAAAGAAATGCAAAAAGAAAGAAGGTCTTCTTACATTTTACACCGATACAGTTACAGGAAAAACATACTTGGAAATTCAGAAATCACAACTGAATCAAGAGTTTATTTATTTCAACTATATTGAAAACGCACCGGTTGAAACAGGCTACCACAAAGGAGCTTTCGGAGATTCGAAAATTGTTGTCTTTAAGAAGAATTACGAGCGTTTAGAAATTGTTCAGCCAAACACAAACTTCTATTACGACCCATCAAACGCGATTAGTAAATCAGCATCTTCAAACATCAATAGTCCCGTCTTAGCTTCGGAAAAAATTGAAGCAACAAGTTTAGATGGAAATAAAATGCTCATCGATGGTGATGCATTGTTACTTTCTGAAAAAATGCAATTGGTGAAAATGCCTGCTCCGCGCGGAGGAGACGCTCCTTTGGGAAGTTTAAGCAAGGAAAAGTCGAAGATAAATTCTATTCGTACCTACACAGAAAATTCTGATATAGTTGTGTCTTATGTATATGAGACAAGCTCACCAAACATTGGTGGAGATGCCGTGGCAGACGGAAGAAACGTTACCGTGCAGTATCAGCACTCCTTCCTTTCTGTTCCTCAGAATAATTTCAAGCCGAGATATGATGATCCGCGCATTGGGTATTTCACAACGCAAGTAAACGACATGACTGCGGCATCTGCAACGCCGTGGAGAGATATGATTCACCGTTGGAATTTGGAAAAGAAAAATCCGAATGAGATATTGAGTGAACCCATTCAACCCATTACTTTCTGGATGGAAAACACCACTCCAGTGGAATTTCGTCCAATCATTAAGGAAGCCATTGAAAGATGGAATGTGGCTTTCGAAGCAGCCGGATTTAAGAATGCTGTAGTTTGTCTTCAACAACCCGATGATGCAACATGGGATGCAGGAGATGTGCGCTACAATGTTTTACGTTGGACATCAACACCGGCTCCTCCATTCGGTGGTTACGGTCCGAGTTTCGTGAATCCACGCACAGGAGAAATTCTAGGTGCAGATATTATGTTGGAGTGGGTAGCGTTAACGAATCGCGTTTATGCTGATCGTACGTTCCGTTTGGGAAGTTCTTTGACCGAGGAACAAGAACAATTATTGAAGGGAAAAGGAGCGCGTAATCCATTTTTATGTAACGCTGCTGCAATGAGCAATGAGCAATTGATTTTCGGGACAAGTGCTGCAAACGTAATGGGAGCGAGCGATTTAGAGAAGCAAGAAATAGTTCGTCAGATGTTGTATCGTTTGGTTCTGCATGAAGTTGGACACACGCTTGGTCTTACACACAACATGCGTGCAAGCACGCTTCAGTCGGTTGCTGATATTAAGAACGTTGAAAAAATTAATAAGGAAGGTTTAGCGAACTCTGTGATGGAATATCCTGCTTTCAATTATCAAATGAATCCGAAGGAACAAGCGTTGTACTGCGATGTGAATGTTGGTCCTTACGATAGATGGGTGATTGAATATGGATACAGTCAGGCCCTGTCTGATGACCAAAAAGAAAAAGACCGTTTAGATAGAATTACTGCTAGAAGCATCGAGCATCAGTTGGCATATGGAAACGACGGAGACGACATGCGCTCTGCTGGACGAGGTATTGACCCAGACGTAAACATTTACGATCTTTCAAGCGATCCTGTTACATACGGCGCAGAGCGTTGCGAATTGGTGAAATTTGTTCTTCCGAAATTGAAAGAACATTTGATTACTTCAAATGAAAGTTATGCTGAATTACTTCAATCTTTTTTAATTGCAACGAAAGAATACGGTATTCAAACCAATGTAATGACCCGTCAAATAGGAGGAGTGCATTACGATAGAGCTTATGCAGGACAAGGCTCTTTAGTTAAGCCATTGGAACCGGTTTCGGAAGTGAAGCAAAAAGAAGCCATGAAGGCTTTGGCTAAATATGCATTTGCAGGAGATGTTTGGAGTGAGGCTATCCCAACCTTTAATTATTTGTTGGATCAAAGAAGAGGCTTTAGCCAATACTCTAAAAGTGATGACCCAAAGATTCACGATCGCATTTTAGATATGCAATCGGAGTGCTTAAACCACTTGATGCATCCACGTGTTCATCAAAGAATCGTTGATAGTTACATGTATGGAAATACATATTCAATCGACGAGGTTATGTTCGATTTAACACAAGCTATTTTTGAGTCTGATTTGAAGGGTGAAGTGAACACGATTCGTCAGAATTTGCAAATCGAATACACACGCAGATTAATTGATATCCTCGATGTGAAAAACAGATACGATAATGTTTCTCAGAGCGTAGCCTTATCTGAGTTAAAGCGAATTATGAAAATGGAAGTAGGCAACGTTGCGGGAGGAGCATTAACCAAGGCGCACCGCGGGCATATTGTGAAACTTATTGAAGATGCGCTAAGCGTGAAATAAGACTTATAAAACTCTACGAATGAGGCGAAGGTTATGCGAATAACCTTCGCTTTTTTTATTGATGCCCTGATGATCGAGTATGTCTATTCGAAGCTCTCCAGAGGCGTGCAGTATTTCGAAACTTCCGTTGGTTTCCATAATCATCCCAACATGCGTGATTCGACCTTCCGCGTTATCAAAGAAAGCAAGGTCACCTGTTTTGGCTTCAGAAAGTAACATTACATCTATGCCTTCAGAAGCCTGCTGATAAGCATCGCGTTTTACGGAATATCCGAGTGTCTTAAAAAAGGATTGAGTGAAGCCAGAACAGTCGTATCCGAAATTGGTCTTACCTCCCCAAACGTATGGAACTCCAACATAGGCTTTGAACAAAGTAATAGCCTCATTCACCGACAGAATTTGATAAGGGAATTCCAAGGGAACAAATGCTCCAAGAGGCATTAGTATTTGTTTGTTCTCGAATTTCTGAAGAGCGCTTGGATAAGCATAAACACGATTCGTGTCAACTTCAAAAACTTGCGGCGAGAATTGCTTTTTGTCAATCCAGCCGCGGTATTGATCGAAGCTCGTTTCAATGAAATACCATTTCTCATTTTCCTCAAGGACTTCGTAGGTTTCTCCAAAAATAAGTTGACTCACTTGTTCGCTGCGGTCAGATGCTTCTGCACGCATAGGAATAAATGAAAGAAGGCATTGTCCGTTTATCATGATTCAAAATTGGTTCAAAATGTTGTTTCCTCAACTTTAATTCAATATCAATTATTCAATGTGGAATGTGAATGGTTCGAAGAAAAGTGTACATTTGGGAAAATTATAGCACTATGTGGCGCGAATTGGACAATAAACTCGTTAGAGAATTTCGTTTCAAAGACTTCCAAGAGGCATTTACATTCTTAACGAGAGTAGCTTTCTTGGCTGAAAAGCATGGTCATCACCCGGCTTGGTTTAGCGTTTATAATTACGTTCGTCTTGAATTAAGCACGCACGACGCTGGAGATGTAGTTACGGAGAGAGATCGCAGATTGGCAGTAGCCATTGACGAAATTCTTCAATAATAGCGGAACTTTCATAGTAAAGCGCTAAATTCGCGGCTGAAAGTTAATCTTTCAAAAGGAAATCATTTTTTATGACTCAACAAAACAACTCTGCAGAAATGTCTGCAGTTACAGAAAGAATGGCGTTGCATAACCACGAACAAGTGGTTTTTTGTCAAGATAATGCAACCGGATTAAAAGCCATCGTGGCAATTCACAACACAACATTAGGACCAGCAGTGGGCGGAACACGCATGTGGATGTACGCCTCAGAAGGCGACGCGTTAACAGATGCTTTGCGTCTTTCTCGCGGCATGACTTATAAAAGCGCTCTCGCTGGATTGAATATCGGTGGAGGAAAAGCTGTGATTATTGCAGATTCAAAAAAAGATAAGAACGAAGCACTCATGCGCAGCTTCGGAAAATTTGTAGACGGTTTGGGTGGAAGATACATCACTGCTGAAGACATGGGTATTGGAACGCGTGACATGGAATACGTAAAGATGGAAACCGACCACGTTGTTGGTTTGCCAGATTACATGGGCGGCGGCGGAGATCCGAGTCCTGTTACAGCTTACGGCGTTTACATGGGAATGAAGGCCAGTGTGAAAGAACAAACCGG
>JBIKZA010000013.1:0-45648 GCA_044354975.1 Flavobacteriales bacterium | reverse complement strand
GGAAGTTGGAGAACATGCGCGACTGGTGCTCATTTCAACCAAAAGAAAAACTGTTGTTGAGCCATCTAACTGGCTCTCACGTGGCAAGAACACACCGTTCTTCAACACTGAATTAAACGGCGCTGTGACTCCACTGTTCGATTAAGCTTGGCCTTGAGGTCCGCCGAAAGTCATTGGGAATTGAACATCTGCAACACCTTCTTTAATGATTCCATTCTGAGTCTCGAACTTAGAAATATTTTCTTGCAAGGCCTTCATTAAACGCTTCGCATGCTGCGGAGTCATTATAATTCTAGACTGAACTTTAGCTTTGGGCACATTCGGCATTACACGAATAAAATCGAGAACAAACTCTGAAGTGCTGTGAGTAATAACAGCTAAATTAGAATAGGTTCCTTCAGCAATGTTCTCCGTTAATTCAATACTTATCGGCTGAGGCGTTTCGTTGTTGTTTTCCATGTTATAATATATTTTTCAATTCGTTCAATGTGTTTATGGTAAAGGTAGGAACATAGTTGTGTCGCACAGATTTACCAGAGTGTAATTCTGCCAATCGCTTCTCAGTAGCGGTGAAAAACACTTGATCTATTCCTGCATTTCGTGCTCCTAAAATATCTGCGTCCCAGTCATCACCTATCATCAAAGCTTCTTCTGCATTGCAATTAGCACGCTTCAAGGCCAATTCAAAAATAGCAGCATGTGGTTTGCGCACTCCCGCTTCTTCACTGTATACAACCGTTGAAAAATAATGCTCAATCTCAGCGGCAGCCATTTTAAATCCTTGCACTTCGATAAACCCATTGGTTAAGATCACTTGCGTGTAATTCCCCTTCGTCTGCTCTAGAATTTCACGCGCTCCTTCAATAAGATGCGGTAAACGGGGACACACCGCAAGGAATTCCGTAGCGAACAAATCAACAAAATCTAAATCGTAATCCGCCTTCACTTCATCAAATAAATCAATGAAGCGTTTGTTTCGAAGTTCTTCTTTGGCGATTTTTCCTTCGCGATACAATGCCCAAACTCTTTCGTTGTGTTTGGGATAGCAATTCAAGAAATGTTCAAGCGAAATGTTTCGGAAATTACTCGACTCAAATCGCTGAAATAACTGCGTGAGAGCAATGGTTGTATTTCCATTCAAATCCCAAAGGGTACCGTCTAAATCCCAAAGGATTGCCTTATACTTTTTCATTTATAATCCTTTGATGTAATAGGCCGCAGAGGAAAGTATTAGAGACCAAACCATGAATCCACAGATGAGCCAAAGAGGTGTAAATCGGTTGTGTTTAAAAAACTTCGCTGCAAGCAGTGAGGTTATAGGCACTGAAATTATTGCTGAAATAGCTATGAATCCGATAAGCCCAAACTTATTCTTTATAAAAACAATTCGTCTTCTTCCTTTCGTGAAAACAGGCTTTTTCTTTTTCGACTTCAAATGACTGGTCCATTTAAAGAGATAAGTTCCTCCATAATAAAATAACAAAACACCAACGGCAGCGCCGGTGCCTGTTGTTAAGACCACTTCGCCAAATTGAATGTTTTCCTTTCCAGTGGCATACATAGTAAATGGAGTAATGATGAATTTCACCACAGCCAGCATGCCGTACAGTATGAAGTGATAAAATTCCATTTAGTGTATTTTTAGTTTTTGTGCAGCATCGAGAAGTCGGTTACTGTATCCCATTTCGTTGTCGTACCATCCGACAACTTTAATCATATATCCAATCACGGAAGTCAGTTCCGCATCAATAACGCAGCTGTGCTTGTTTCCAACAATATCTTTAGAAACCAAAGGTTCGTTAGACACTTCAAGAATACTCTGATGTGTGTTTGCCCATTTTTCAAAAAGTTCATTGACTTCAACAGCCGTGGTTTTACTTCTAACCATAAAGGTTAAATCAGAAAGCGAGCCATTCGGGACAGGCACTCGAATACCGCATCCACCCAAACGCTCGCTCAAATGAGGAAAGACCTTGGTTAATGCTCTGGCTGCGCCTGTTGTGGTTGGAACAATAGATGTCGCTGCCGCTCTTGCCCTGCGTAAATCTTTGTGCGGCGCGTCGTGCAACTTTTGATCACCAGTGTACGAGTGAACAGTTGAAATATAGCAACTCTCAACACCGTAGGCATCGTCTATCAATTGAATAACGGGTGCTGTATTATTTGTCGTGCAAGAAGCGCAAGAAATAATTTTTCTGTCTAAATCAATCTCGAGGTCATTCACACCAACAATCCACATGGGCATTTGGTCTTCCGACGGGGCCGACAATAAAACACGAGTAGCTCCATCAAAAATATGCTTTTCACATTGAGCTTCCGTTTTCATGGTTCCTGAACATTCAAAAACCAAATCAACGTTCATCTGGCTCCACGGAAACTCGGACACGTTCTGAAAAAAACGAATCGTTCTTCCTCCAATAAGTGCTGTGTTTTCATCAACTGATTCAATCGACATCTCAAAAATACCTTGTGTTGAATCGTATTTAAGCAAGTGCAACAATGTATGCATATCTGCCAAGTCATGCACAGCAACTATATCCAACTCATTTCTACGTAAAGCTTCTTTGAGCAAAGTTCTGCCTATTCTTCCAAACCCGTTTATTGCTGCTCTGTATGTGCTCATTTCCTTAACTCAGTTGCTTCTAACGAAAGTAAGTCATTATGCAGAAAACACCCACAAAAAAAGAGGCCCTAGTGGGCCTCTTTCCTTCCTTGCGGAATTTCTTATTGCTTAATGAATTTAGCTGTTCCGCTTGCGTTACCCGCAAATGTTTTCACTACATAAGTTCCTGTTGCAAGAGATTCAACTCCCAAATCAATTTTGTGTGATCCTGGGGTTAATTGACCAACATTTACATTCTTCACTAATTGTCCGTTTACATTGTAAACTTGAACATATGCTTGGTTTACTGTTGAAGTAACATTCAAGTTAACGAAGGCTGTGTTTGTTGTTGGATTTGGATAAACCGATAAGCTTACGTCATTTCCGTCTACACCAGCACCATTGTTTTCAGCAACATCTACAGAGAAGAAATCATCGCTGCGGAAGATACCACGACCGTGAGTACCTGCATAGATTACTCCGTAGTTCTCTGGGTTCATGTATGGACGTTGTCCAACTTGTTGCTGACGTAAATCAAACACTGGAACATATGCTAAAGACCCCACACTTCCACCTGCCATTGGCTCTGCTGGTATTCCAGATGAAACTCCAGAACTGTGCGTCCAAGTTGAACCACCGTCGTTGGTTGCCCAAACACCGTATTCCGTTCCAATTACAATGGTATTTCCAGAAGGATCACTCACATCGATTATCGAGGAATAGATTGGCATTTTGTTCAATGGTGATGTGTTCAACCAGATGCTAGAGAAGGTTGGTGTAGCCGAAGTCGCGTTGATTGACTCTCTTACTTTTCCACCCGCTACACTTCCGTAACCACCTACCGTAATAACAACGTGATCAGGATTATTTGCATCGCAAGCAATACTTGTGATAGTTCCACCCGCATTTGTGATTAACGTTTGAGTTGTTAAGTTCGAAATATCATCGGCACTCCAAACTTGATTAAATCCAGTTACTCTATATAGCGTTCCACTCCAACTGCTGTAGTACAAAGTATTACCGTCTTTCGAGAACTCATAAGCTTTAACCCCAGCACCCGGAGCATTTCCGATTTTCCACCAATCCGGAGAAGTGTTGAAGTTCAAGGCCTGACGTGTCATCCACAAACCTTCTGTTCCAAAAAATCCTGTAACGAAGATTGAAGTGAACTTGTCCTGCACCTGCCATTTTTCACGAACGTTTTCTAGCTGATCGGCAGCGTAGTAGTACCAAGTAGTTGTTGTGCACTGAATATCTAGAATAGGAACATTGATGAAAGTTGTATCCACTCCTACCACAACAATTGAACTGTCATTAACAATAATTTGAGCTCCTGTTATTGGGTTAATAATGGTATCTGACCAATAAATCGTTACCGTTTGCTCGGTAATCTGATCTATAACGTCTTGGTAACCCACAATAGTCGTGTCACAAATAGTTGAATCTACAGTAGACGTCAAAGCCTGTGCTTCTAACCATGGGTAGTTCGGATCTACCGTTAACGGAGTGGTTGAATAAACCGCTGGACGATCTAACACCTCCCAGAAATTAAGCGTATCTCCAACAGGGAATCTGTATGGGAAAGGCAAGGTCATGTTCTGAGTATATAATGCCGTGTCTAACCAAGTCGTATCTGTTCCGTTCACAGAACTAAATAAATCGAAATCACGGTTATTCACCAACCACACATATTGTTGTGAGTTTTCATCGTTGGTGTTTTCGAACAAGCGCATAGTAGTATAGAAAGATCCTGCCTCTCCATCATCTCCAATTACTGCAAGAACTTCATCGTCGTAGAATTCACCACCCGAACCTTGAGCGTTGAAGCGACTTATTGCTCCGAAATAAACAGAAGAGAAAGCAACATTAACACCTGGCACAGTTACGTTTGAAATTTCACAATCAAATCCATCACCACCACCAACTGAAACACCTTGCTGCCAAGAAATTGTATTGAAGTTGGAATTTTCCATTCCAGGAATCAAGATTGTTCCATTGTCTTGCGCACCACCCATAGCTGCATATCCACCGCCGTGAGCAATTCCATAAAACTGGGTTACGTTATAACCACGATTAATGGCCGTAAAGGTGTTACCACCATCGATTGACTTGAATACTCCACCGTCGCAACCTATGAACCAATCTCCATTCGGAGCAATTTCAAATGTTTGAATATCACTGTGCACATAATATTGAGAACTACCGAAATCGAAGTTCGCTGCTATTTGCTCCGGTTGGGTGTTCGCACCAGCTTTCCACAATGTCACTCCTCCAACCCAACAAACTCCTGGATCACCGGGTTTAACCGCTAATGCTAAATCGTAATAAGCCTGACCGTTTTCACCAAACACTTCATATACGTTGTCAATACCCGTTGGCCATTTCACTGACCATGAATTTCCTTTATCATTTGTGTAATACACACCTCCCATAATTCCACCTTGTGCATACAATACATAAGCAACGTTTGAATCATCACGAGAAATAGAAATACGTGTGCGTTGTTTGTTGCTCATCCCTGAAGAAGCTCCAACTTGAGAGAAACTTGCCCCTCCGTCCAATGAGCGGTACACACGTCCGTTTGAAACACCCACGTAACAAACCGTTCCGTCTGTAGACCATTCAATATCGTGTCCGCCTGTATTTGGAATACCGGATACACTCATGTTCGGAGCTGTCATACCAGGCTCCCAATATCCAACTCCATCGGCACCTGCAATCCAGATTCTTCCTGCAATGTTAGCGTCTGCACTAACATCATTGATGTAAGCCCAATTGTCACCTGCTGTAAATTCAGCTGGATCTGTTCCCGGAACTACTTCCCACGATGCTCCTTGGTCAGTCGAGCGATACATACCACAACCAATAGATCCACTTGATCCACTACCGTCGCCGCTAGATTCAAATTGACTGCCTGTTGCAACGTATATCGCACCATCTTCGGTAGCATCAATCGCACTGATTGACATTACTTTTCCGAATGTATCTAGAGATTCTACGCGAGACCAGTTGTTTCCGCCGTTGGTAGATTTGTACAAACCACCGGTTACTGAACCTGCGAATATCACATTGTCTGTTAAAGCCAAAATTGCGCGGGTGCGTCCACCGATATTATCAGGACCCATTTCCCACCAACTCATATTTAATTCACGATTGCCTTGCAAACGATCAATGTCGTTCACCGCCGCTGTCATTTCAACAACGTCAGTTACTTCAAAGTTTCCTGTAATGAGGTTACCACGAAGTTGCTTTAAAATATCCACAGATTCGTTATACCCTTCAGCCTGAACGTTGCGCGGCGCAAAGCTCGCACGCTGATTGCTGTTATTCACCAAAACGACTGCTACAGTGGCGGCTAAAACAACTCCAGAGGATAAAAGTAAATTTTTTAATTTCATAAATGCTAGGTTAAACTATTAGTTCATTTTGGCGCAAGATAATTGAGAAATGCTTACTCAAAAAACGATTGAACGCTTTTTATTCGCTTTTTTTTCCTTCCCACCGAATATTCTTTAAAACAGATGTTTTTCAGCGTGGTAAGAAGAGCGAACCAGCGGACCACTTTCAACGAATCGATATCCCATTTTTAATCCAATTTCTTCGTACTCCTTAAACTGCTCTGGCGTAACGAATTCCTGAACTGGCAAGTGTTTGCGCGTAGGCTGAAGGTATTGACCTAAAGTTAAGACATCTACTTGAACAGACCTCAAATCCTCCATGGTCTCTAAAACTTCATCCCTCGTTTCGCCTAACCCGAGCATAACTCCACTTTTCGTGCGCATTCCTCCCTTTTTCAATCTGAACAAAACTTCAAGGGAACGATCATATTTTGCTTGAATACGAACTTGTTTAGTCAGTCGGCGCACAGTCTCTAAATTGTGAGATACGATATCAGGCGCAACGTCAATGATGCGTTGCAGATTCTCCCAATTTCCAGCAAAATCAGGAATCAATGTTTCCATCGTCGTTCCTGGCGATTTAGCGCGAACCAATTCTACTGTCTTAACCCAAATCTCAGACCCTCCATCGGCAAGATCGTCGCGATCCACGGAAGTGATAACCGCATGCTTCACGCCCATCAACTTCACCGAATTCGCTACACGAGCAGGTTCAAACGGATCAGCCTCCAAAGGCTTGCCAGTAGACACCGCGCAAAATCCGCAAGATCTTGTGCAGATATTTCCTAAAATCATGAAGGTCGCTGTTCCCTCTCCCCAACATTCGCCCATGTTCGGACAATTTCCGCTTTCGCAAATGGTGTGAAGCTTATGCTCATCCACGAGCGAACGAACTTTTCGGTAATTCTCTCCTGTCGGCAACTTTACTTTCAGCCATTTCGGCTTAGGAATTCTTTGTTCTTGTTGTTCCATCTTCTATCTTATCCTTTCGATATCCTTTTGTCACTTGTTGTATTTCCTTCCCATGAAAAAATGCACGTACCCCGAAACATACAACCAATGATTCTTCGCGCCATCGGGAAGCGTTTCAAGAATTTGATTCGACATAATTTCAATTCGCTTGGGGTAAGCTTCTGCCGACATTCCTATTTCAAAACCCTTTATACCGTCGCGATAATTACTGTATTCAAAAGACATGGATGTTTTGGCCGAAAACCCTGGCACAAAAGCCAGCTCACTCATGCCCAAAAAGTTGCTTGCCCTTCCATAAATATTATCGACGTAATGTTTGTTCGGATCGAATTTCTCGGTGGACAAACTGTACCCGTTTAAGTTTGGATCTATGACTAAGACTTCCAAATAAATGGGACGTAATACAGCTAAAGAAGGCCCCAATCCCCACGTGTAAGAAACTTGCACACCCGACTTTCTAAGTTTTTCCGAAATAACATTTTTGTATCCGTAACTCAATTTGAAATTGTACATGGCATTTTGCTTCCCGAATACATAAGGTCGCGCGCTCGGATCCTGGAAATAGGACTTAATCTCTTTCTCGTGCTTAACAAAATTGAAATCATAAGACACCTGTCTAATCTTGAAGGCACCTTTGTTCAGGCCCTTCAAGTAAGAAACTCCCCAACCGTTGGTTCGAATAACCAAGCCTCCGTATTTCTGATGGGTGTATATTCCTATTACACCTTCTTTTATCTCTTCTTGCGCACCAGCACATGAAGAACCCAAGATGAGTAATAAAAGTAGGTGCCATTGCTTCATAGGACAAAGTTAGGGCACGCAGGTTCAACATATCTATCCAATAAAAACTAATTTCATTTGTTCTATGTTAGTTTTGAAAAAAAAATCATATGACTAAAATGTCTGTTCTATACGCCAGAAACCTTCGCTGTGAGGTTGTTCATGAGCAAAGCAATACCCAAATTGAAACCGATGCTCCACTCGACAACAAAGGGAAGGGAGAACGATTTTCTCCTACCGACCTGCTGTGCACATCGCTTGCCACCTGCATACTAACCACCATGGCCATAGCAGCTGAAGAACGAGGTTGGAAATTTGAAGGAGTAAAAGCTGAAATTGAAAAGATAATGAACTCTACCCCGAGGCGGATAGGCGAAATAAAAATTCACTTTACATTTCCTGATTTGGGATACGATGAAATTATGAAAGAGAAAATTCAACGATACGCTCACGCTTGTCCGGTTAGCCGTAGCTTAAACCCAGATGTATCACAAACTGTAACGTTCGAGTTTAATTGAATATTACTTTTGCGGAGACACCTGATCGTAGGCAGCACACTTTTCACTCTTTCGATTACAAGATTGCAGACCAAAGAAGCCTAAACCGAGCAAAACAAAAAATAAAACGCTTGCAGATTTTTTCATAATATTAAATTGAGTTACGAAATTACTTTAAACCAAAGTTAATAAACCCGAATTTGAAAAGCAGTTATCAACATATTTCTGTAAGATTCACTCTAATGCTCTTTGCTTTCGGAATTTCCGCTAGCTACGGTCAACCCTCGAAGCCGACACATAAATATTCCGGGCTAACCTCTCTTGTCCAGAAGAACCTAAATCCAGACGAGTTATTGCGTTTATTGAATAACAGCGGTTATCCCTATGCTCAAATAGAGCTCGATACCTTATTTATAGAATCACAACCTTCCGAATTTCATTGGAATGTGTCGTTAGGAAATCAACTTTTACTAGACACTCTAATCACCTCTAACAGCCTTTTCAACAAAAAAACACTTCAAAGATCAATCAATTACAAATTAGGGCAACCCTACAGCTTAGATAAAATCAAAAACATTAGCACCGCGCTTAATCAGGTTTCATTTTTGAAACCCAACTCACCTGTGTCGGTTCGAATGCATAGCTCAACGTTCAGCCTTGTTTTGAAACCTGAACGGAGAAAGAACAATCAAATCTCTGCGCTTATTGCTTTGCAACCGAAACCTGGCTCTAGCCAATCCATGTTAACAGGAAACATTGATCTAGAATTGTCAAACGCGCTTAAACAAGCTGAAATCATTGAGTTCCATTGGAAACGCCCACAGCCTAAAAGTCAGAGTTTAGCGTTCAAATTAGGCAGTCCTTTTACAGCAGGATTGCCAGTTGGATTTCAATTTGAGTTCGCTTCTTTTCTTCGAGATTCAACTTTTTCTTCAACCGATTTATCGTTTCGATTGCTAACAAAGATGAACGACTTGAACGGATTCTCTGCGGCAATTAACAAGTCAACAAACACCCATTTCAGCGCGTCTTCAAGCTATGGAAACACTTCAATGAAGACCTATTCCCTGCGTTACTCGAAATTCAACTACACCGAAAACGCAATTAATTTCACAATTGAAGGGTTAGCTGGAAATCGCTCCATTCAATATGAATCGAGCGTTTCGCAGAAAAAATTGTATTCGCTTCGCGGCAAGATTTGGACAAAGCATGCCCTTGGCAAACTCCTATTCACCAATGTGAACATAGAAGCAAATGCAATTTTTAGCGATTCTCTCTTCAATAATGAAATATCAAGATTGGGCGGAACGAAAAATCTTCGAGCGTTTATAGAAGAAAGTATTTACGCTTCACAATACGCTATGCTGAATTGCGACTTCGGGGTTGCACTCGGACCCGAAATTCAATCATTCCTTTTTGGCGATGTCGTTTATGTAAAATCTCCAATCAAAAAAACCTATTACGACACTGGATTGGGATTTCGATTTCAACAAGAAAATGGCGCCGTATCTATAACCTATGGGGTTGGTAACGTTGAAAACAATGGGCTCCAACTTAAAAACGGTCGTGTGGGCATAACGTTTTCTTCGCGATTCTAAAAATACTTTTCCACAATTCAGAAAAGCCTTCAACGTGAAGGTAATTTTGAGCCATGGATACACTTTCACTTGTCGTTGGGGCTATTTCAGGCGGAACGCTTACTGCTATTATTTTCATATTGAATCGAAAAGCAAGCGGCAATCAGAATGACGTCACTTTTTACAAAGCCGAACTTGAAAACAGCAAAGCCGAATGCAACACTATGCGTGTTCGCGTAGAATCGTTGATTCAAGAAAAAGCAACTACGCTTGCTTCCTTAGAGTCGGCTCACAAAGCCCTTGAATCTGAAAAACTTTTTATGGAAGATTTGAAGGCTAATCTCAAAGTTGAATTCAAGAATTTAAGCAATGACATTCTGGACGAAAGGGTGAAAAAATTAAATGAAGCCAACGAATCTCATTTGTCTGTCACTCTAACTCCCCTTCGAACAACCATAAACGAATTCAAGTCGAAACTTGAAAAAACAGAATTGGACAATGTTGACCGTTCTGCTCGATTGGAAAATGAAATAAAGAATTTGCGCGAGGCCAGTTCTAACATTGGAACCAACGCAGAAAACCTGACTCGAGCTCTGAAAGGCGATAACAAAGCACAAGGAAATTGGGGAGAAATGATTTTAGAATCAGTGCTCGAAAAAAGCGGATTGGTAAAGGGAAAAGAATTTATTGTTCAGCATTCAGATGTCAACGACAACGAGAAAACCATTCGTCCAGATGTCATTGTTAACCTCCCGGAAAACAAACACATCATCGTAGATTCGAAAGTTTCGTTAACCGCCTACAACAGCTACGTTAACACCCAAGACGACAAAGAAAAATCCGTTGCCATGCGTGCGCATTTAGACAGTGTTCGCTCGCATATTAAACTGCTAAGTGACAAGAAATATGAGTCTGCCGATAAGCTAACTACCCCTGAATTTGTTTTGTTGTTCATGCCCATAGAACCTGCGCTCATTGCGGCGTTCAACGAAGACAATAATTTATTTTCTTTCGCTTGGGAGCGCAACATCATCTTGGTTTCTCCAACTACATTGTTGGCCACGCTTAGAACAGTAGCAAGCATTTGGGCACAAGAGAAACGTTCAAAGAATTCTGAAAATATTGCCAAAGAAGCAGGGACATTTATAGATAAGCTCGATGGTTTTGTAAGTTCTCTTGAGACGCTAGAACGCAACCTTTCCACTGCACAAAATACTTTGAGCGCCGCAATGGGCCAACTCAAAACAGGAAAAGGAAATCTTCTCGGCAAGGCTAAAAACATGAAAAATATGGGCGCAAAATCTGGGAGTAATTTCGAAAAACGCTTACCTTCGATTGATAATGACGAAGATGAATCAACAGAGGAGCCAACCTAATTTCTACCGACAAGTTTTATTTTTCATTGTAATCTTTTTTGTCTCTTGCTCAGCACCTAAAAAACTTCGGGAGAATCAATTCGGAAAGAACGAATTTTATTTTCAACCGTTAGTAAACCTCGTGCATTGCAGCAATGACTCTTCCAATTTATTGCTGGAATTCGACGCCGATCAGCTGCTTTATTCAAGAAAATCTACGCACGAAAATTTCACTGCGCAATTGGAAGTTGAAGTCATTATAACCAAACAAAAAGCAAATTCCGACACCCTTCGATACACCTACACACCGAACCAAATGCAGGAGTCAGGCGTCTGGAGAAAGGAGATTCCGTTGCCTATTTCCTTTGGCAATTCCGAGGTTGTTGTTACGCTTAAAGATTTAAATCGACGCGCTCAACACGAAAAGAAATTCAGTTTTTTGAAAAATGATCAGCCGAGTACGTATGACATTCGAGTGACTGCGAACGGTTTAAACACGCCCGTTTATGATCAGTATTTAGTCACAGGCGACACAATCCATCTCGACTTTCCACGATTTAAAAATTCAGAATATCCACCAGTTGAAATTTTCTCGCTCACTGAAATTCCGAATCTTCCTCCACCCGCCTTCTCGAATAACTCTCCTGTAATTCCTGATTCAACATCATTTAGTTTAACCAATTTGAGTTTCGACGGAAACCGCTACAACTTTATTGCAGAGAACAAATCCTACCTTTTCCGAACGAAAAATTCCTCGCAACTTTATCTGTATTCGAATGGCGAATTCCCCACGACTACTTCATTAAAGGATTTGATTGCTCCGTTGAGATACATCACGTCCAAATCCGAATTCGAATACATTTATAATGTTCGCGACCCCTACACCAGCTTTTGTAATTTCTGGAAAGACTGCGGCGGCTCGGAAGAAAAAGCAAAAGAACTTATCTCTATTTTCTTTCGCAGAGTAAACACCTCCAACACGTATTTCTCCACTGCTGTGCCGGGTTGGAGAACAGATCGCGGAATGATTTATATTATCTACGGAAAACCCACACGGGTTGAAAACGTTGGGTACAGCGAACGTTGGGTATATGGCGACGAGACAATTCCTGGATCTTTTTCATTCCTCTTTCGATACAAAAAAGACAACCTATCGAACAACGTGTATATACTTCAACGCGACGGTCTCTACAGAAGCAGTTGGGAGATTGCCGTTAACACTTGGAGACAAGGAAGAGTATTCCGCGAATAAGACTTACTTTTGCAACGTGAGACCTACTACATCAACATCATCGAAATCGAATTTAATCATTGGCATTCATCCGTTGGAAGAGGCCCTTGATGCCGGGAAAAACATTGATAAAGTTCTTTTCAACAAAGAATTGCGCAGCGATAAATTGCGTCAGTTGAAAGACCGATTGAAAAAAGAAAAAATCCCCTTCGTTCTTGTTCCCGAAATAAAACTCAATAAAATAACCCGCTCGAATCACCAAGGCGTTCTTGCCTTCATGGCTCCTATTGCCTTTGCAGATTATGAGAATGTGGTTATAAATGCAATTGAAAGTGGCGAACCACCCTTGTTTCTTATTCTTGATAGAGTTACTGACGTTCGGAATTTCGGAGCTATTTGTCGCTCGGCTGAATGCTTCGGCGTAAAAGGTATAATTGTTCCGGAAGTCGGAGCCGCTCAAATAAATGAAGATGCTCTAAAAGCTTCGGCCGGGGCACTCATGCACTTGAACATTTGTAAAGTAAAAAACCTTCTCGACGCATTAGACTATTTACACGCCTCTGGAATAGGTTCAGTTGTTCTTTCTGAAAAAGCGACAGTGAGCCTTCAAGAATTCCAAAAAACACGTGATCAAAATTTGGGATTGTGCATCATCATGGGGTCTGAAGAAGATGGAATTAATCCGCAGCTCTTGAAACGTGCGCACCAATTGGTGACTATTCCTATGAAAGGACAAACAAGTTCTTTGAACGTTTCAGTGGCAGCAGGAATTGCTCTTGCTTCATTAACAGCTTAGAATCTCACACCAAACGAAAAACTAACTTGAACAAGCAAGTTATCGATGCTCGCCATTGAAATCAATGAAGGGTCATAAAGGAAATACCCATCCTTATTTTTCGTAATCATCAAAGCACCGTCGCAATAGAAATCGTCTTTTTTATATCCACCACCGACATTCCAATTGAACAGAGGCTCTGCAGGTTTTTGAGCGAGTTCGGTGTAAACCGAAGTTCTATATCCAACCCCCGCTCTTAGGCGATAAACATCTCCCAAACGAAACTCGGTTCCTAATCTCCCTTTGTGCACACGCTTGAAATTCTCCTGAATTGCTTGATTTTCTAAAGCGAATTCCGAGGTCCCACCTGTAATTCCGTACATCGTCATTTTCGAAAAATCAGAAGATTCATAATCTCCCGATAAAATTCCAAAATTCCCCAAGATCAATGCGGCTCCGGCACCAACTACCGAAGGTGTTTGAAAACCATAATCAAAAACATTTTTGTCAGAAGAATAATTGTATGGGGTTGCTCCAATCGTAGTCTCCATTTTCGCTATATAATTATCGCTAATCGATTGCTTGCACGAGGAATGCCAAAACGCTCCCAATCGAACATATGGACTAGGGACATATTGAATCCCTAATTTTGCTTGAACAGAAGGACCTTTGGTAACAACATCGGAAGTGCTGTTGTCTTCGATTAAAGAATAATTCACAGCAGTGCCGTTGGAAGAAAAAGATTCTGAATACGTCGATTGTTTGTCATAAACCACTTTTCGAAATGCGAATGATGCTCCAAGAAATAACTTTTCTTCGAATGCCCTCGCAACGCTTAAACATGTCTCGCGAACATACCCTGTCTCTTCCACATGCTGACGGCGAGTGAAGGTATTGTTGTCAATTCCAACATGCACGTATGGGTCAGTGGTTCCTGGATTAATTAAATAAGTTTGCCAAGCGAGTCCTGCTCCGAAAGGAAAAGACGCAGTCACATCTGCATTTGCAGGATTGTAATCATTCAATTGGTTCGTATACACATCGAGCAGGGAAGACTGATTGTCGCTCGATTCTAAATCGTATTTTCTTTTGAATGATTGTGTTCGTCCGTATGCCAATCCATAAATCCAAGGACCCCATCCAGATCCCGCTGTTCCGAATGTTGAAGTAAATCCGAACGTATTTATTCCCAAGCCCGTTGAACTGGTTGAAGAAACGCGATTGCTAAAATCGACTTGCGTTGAACGCGAAAGCAAACTCAATCCAAATTCCATGTTCTGCTTTTTGTAAGCAGCAATACCGGCAGGATTTTGAAAGAAGTTGGTAATGTCGGCACCCAATGCTGTGTAGGCACCACCCATTCCAATAGCACGATTGGAATATGCACCAAACGTATTCGAAAAGCGAAGCGCATCGTCTTCATTCTGCGCAAAAACGCAATTCAGACTAAGAATAAACACAAATAAAGTTGCAATCGAAATTTCCTTGCGAAGCACCTTGTAAAACACCTTGCGAAGCACCTTGTGCAACATCTTGCTATGCATCTTGCCCAACATCAAGGTCTCTTACTCGGTGAAGTTGAACGCGACGGAGAACTGTGAGATGGCGTACTTGTTCTTGAAGGAGTTGTTGTTCTTGAAGGGGTAGTTGTTTTTGAAGGGGTAGTTGTTTTTGAAGGGGTGCTGTGTGATGGCGTTGAACGAGAAGGAGAACTATAACTCGGCGTTGGACGAGACGGGCTAGTGTGCGAAGGACTTGTTGTGCTTGGCGTTGAGCGCGACGGTGTTGCGTAGGTTGGCGAATTGTAACTCGGTGCGGTGCGCGCTGGAGCCGGCGTTGACGGAGAAGGTGAGCTTCCTGGTGAAGTATATTCCGGAGTACCTGCAGAACGAGAATTTGCAGGGGCCGAATAATTTCCGTTTGATCGAACCGTATTCACCGGCTGCGGCGTACGTGAAGTTTCCGCAATTGGTTGAACCAAGCTTTTTTGTAAGACACCGCGGTGGTAGGTTGAAGAATTTCCAGTTCCTACACTAGTCGGTCTGCGGTGATGATGAGTGACATTCGTAGTTTCTCCGTTTCCTGTTGAACCTCCACCCCATCCATTTCCATTGTTGTTATTTCCGTACCATCCGTTCCCATAGCCATTTCCACCCCATCCTAGACCACCCATTCCGTAACCATAAGGGTTGTAACCATATCCACCACCATAGGGATTATATGAACTGTACGGATTATAACCGTATGAATTGTACCCATAAGGATTGTAACCAAATCCGCTGTTTCCATAATTTCCATAACCACCGTAGTTGTTATATGGGCTGCTTGAACCGAAGCCCATTCCATAACCACCGCCATTGTAGTAATTCGAAAAAGCATTCAAACCGTAACTCAACTGCCAACCGCTAACCGGATTAAAAGTCGCTCTTGGATTTGTTCCTCCGTTTACGGAATTTGCACGATTAGCTGAATTCGGATCGTAGTAATCATCTCCCCCTGCTGCAGCGCTAGCCACCAAGGCGTTGTCGTAAAACAACTCCTTTCCGTTCCAATACATTTCATCATCTTCCGCACGGGTGCGATCATCCGTCAAATTTTCAAAACTTGCACAAGAACTCAATGCAAGAACTGTCGTGAAGAAGAAAAAAATTCGTTGCAACGCTTTCATAATCGTATGGATTTGATAGTTTAAAGGTAATAAGGTTTTACATTTGCTTCTTCGAAAAAAGAAAAAAAATGGCCGAGAAAATTCCTACAAGAAAAGAAGACTACTCCAAATGGTACAATGAACTTGTGATGCAAGCCGATTTGGCGCAACACAGCGAGGTGAAAGGATGCATGATCATTAAACCTTATGGCTATGCTATTTGGGAAAAGATGCGCGATCAATTGGACATTCGATTCAAAGAAACGGGACATCAGAATGCCTATTTCCCTTTGTTGATACCGAAAAGCTATTTGAGTAAAGAAGCTGCGCATGTTGAAGGTTTTGCCAAAGAGTGTGCCGTTGTTACCCACTACAGACTTAAGTCAGAAAATGGCGGCGTTGTTGTAGATCCAGATGCCAAACTCGAAGAAGAATTAATCATTCGTCCAACTAGCGAAACCATCATTTGGAACACCTACAAAGGTTGGATTCAGAGTTACCGCGACCTACCTCTACTGATTAACCAATGGGCGAATGTTGTTCGTTGGGAAATGCGCACAAGACTTTTCTTGCGTACCGCTGAATTTTTGTGGCAGGAAGGACACACCGCCCACTCTACCGCGCAAGAAGCCATTGAAGAAACAGAGCGCATGCTCGATGTATACGCAGAGTTCGCAGAAAACTTCATGGCCATGCCAGTTGTGAAAGGAAGAAAATCCGAGAGCGAACGCTTTGCAGGCGCAGTAGACACCTTGTGTATTGAAGCTTTGATGCAAGATGGAAAAGCGCTTCAAGCCGGTACTTCGCACTTCTTAGGACAGAACTTCGCAAAAGCATTCGATGTGAAATTTGCTACAAAAGAGGGAAATACTGAATATGTTTGGGCAACATCATGGGGAGTTAGCACGCGACTAATGGGTGCGCTAATCATGACGCACAGCGACGATAAGGGACTTCGTGTTCCGCCAAAGTTGGCACCTATTCATGCTGTTATTGTTCCGATATACAAAGGTCTTGAGCAGTTGGAAGTTATTCGTGAAAAAGTTCTTCCGTTGGTAAAAGCGCTGAAAGCAAAAGGTATTGTTGCGAAATTCGACGACGACGATAGCAAGCGCAGCGGATGGAAATTCGCTGAATATGAATTGAAAGGTGTTCCAGTTCGTTTAGCTATGGGACCGAAAGATTTGGAAAACGGAACCGTAGAAATTGTGCGTCGCGATACTTCCGAAAAATCTACTGTTGCCTTCGAAGGTGTTGAAAGCACCATTGAGCAATTGTTGGAAGACATTCAAACGAACATGTTCAACCAGGCGTTGGAGTTTAGAAATGGACACATGACAGAGGTTGACGATTACGAAACGTTTAAAAAACTTCTCGACGAAAATACAGGATTCTTCTCAGCGCATTGGGACGGAACGGCAGAGACAGAGGAGCGTATTAAAACAGAAACAAAAGCCACCATTCGTTGCATACCGTTCGACGGACCAACAGAACCTGGAGTTTGCATGGTTACAGGAAAACCAAGTGAGCGCAGAGTATTATTCGCAAGAGCTTATTAATATGGAAACGAAGGAACAAATACTTTCATTACTCAAAAACAAAAGCGTTCTAAAGCAAGACGTTTTTCACAACACCATTGCGCAGTTCAATTCGCTGAAGGAAGTTTTAAAAACTACCATTCAAGAATTAACGAATCAATTCGGAAAAACGGATGAACGCGTTTCGTTTGAATACCGCGACAGAGGAGCGTTTCAATGCGAAGTGCGCGTTGCAGGTGATTTGCTTATTTTTCAAATGCACACCAATGTTTTTCAATTCGAAAAAGAAAGTAGTTTTTGGCAAACAGGTTATTTAAAGGAGCATCCTGAAAACAGCTTTGTCGGAACTATAAACGTGTACAACTTCCTTTCAGATTCTTTCCGTTACGACAGAACTTCTGATGTTGGATATTTGCTTGCACGCGTTTTCATTAACAAAGAAAATCATTTCGTAGTTCAGGGAAAAAAACAATTGGGAATCATGTTTAATGACATTGTTGCTTCAAACTTCGATGCGAACAATCAATCTAAGTTCGTTGATCAGGTGGTTCTATACGCTTTGAACTTCGACCTACTAATTCCACCTTATGAAAACCTTCACCAAATAACGGTAGAGGAGATGCAGGACATTAATCACAGTGGAAGTTTAGCTACTGGAAAAAGAATGGGGTTTCAGTTTCGCACTTTGTGAATGAACAAAAACAACAAAACTCATTCTCCAATTAAATCTGAACGCAACAGCTAGTATATCACTACTTTTGATCATTGTTTACAGAACCATTAAGCACATGAAAAAAATACTGTTCGGAATTGCCAGTCTTATTATTATTGCTTCTTCTTTTAGTTCTTGCACGGTTGAAAAGCGCGTACATCAAGAGGGTTATCATGTTTCATGGAAGCACAAGCATGCGGCCGCTTCTGAGATTAAATCAACTCAAATAGACCAATCGCAAGTAATCAACGATCCAATTTTTCACCAAGAAATCACACCGAACGTTCATTCGGTCGAATCAGTTTCGGCGAGCAATTCTGAGAACATCGTTATCCAACCCAAGAAGCACAATGTTCTTCAAGCTAAGAAAGACACTGTTATACCCGACCAGCCTAAAACACAAGAAGAATACTTCAGCAATACTTACACGCCACCTGCACGTCCAGATGAATTGCAAGACATTAAATTAGCGAATTGGGCACTGGGTTTAGGAATTGGCGCTATTTCCGCTCCTGTGTGGGGTTTGTTGCTCTTCTTTCTTCTTGGATTTTTCTTTGGCGCTATGGGTTCGAGCGCAAGCATTTATGCCATTGTTGGTATTGGCCTTCTAATTGGAATATCTTTGTTTTTAGCCATGGAAATTCTCGCAATCACCTTTGCCGTTCGCTTCCTAAAACTACACGCCAAGGATCCGAACTACTACAAATATCGCAGTCGCGCTATCACAGGTCTTATCCTCGCAGGTATTTACCCAGCACTAATGCTTCTGAACATTATTCTTGGTTTAGTGATGATTTAATTTTTTTCTGAACCTATTCCGGCAGCTAAGAACTTCGTAATTGGAAAATCGGAGATTTTATTCCTACTTTGTAATTGGAACTTTGTTATTCCTATTTCATAATGCCTACTGCGTAATTAAAATCGTCAAAGACATTCGCGAAGCATTCGCCATCGGCATTCGTCCGGAGGACATAATTGATTTATACTAAGAAGATACTTTTAAAAAGAAAAACCCTCAACTTTCGTTGAGGGTTTTCTTTGTAGCCCGTAGGGGAATCGAACCCCTGTTTACAGAATGAAAATCTGCTGTCCTAACCCCTAGACGAACGGGCCGTTTGGGTTTTGTGGGTGCAAATATACCACGTTTTTGCTTTCCCACAAGTATTCAAACAAAAAAAATCACAGTCCGATAACAACTCCTGCCTTTATGAAATAAGGCCCGCCCCAAGCCAACTCACAATTCACCCCAACCTTCTTGCGATAAGGAAATCCTGTAAATCCCAGCGCCACCAATTGATACTCTGTGAGTCGCGTGCCAAAAGACTTTTTATCGAAATTCACATTAGCCGTGTTCTCACGTATGCCATACCAATTGAGATTCGTACTTATTCCAGTGTATAACAAACAGCTCGTCTTCTTGAATCCGAAAATTTTACGCTTCTTCATGTGCTGAATGTTATACGAAAACAACAATCGAGCGCCGGCAGTACTTTTATTGATTGACCAACTCACATAAGGATCTACCGCCATGTCCCCCATCTGATCAACATACCTGTAATCCGTTGCATTTACACTCAAGGCCTGATTGGTATAACTAAATCCGAAAATCACACGCCACTTTTTACGCGAACCTTTCGTTAATGAAAAATCACCAGCAAAACTTAACGACGGATAAAACGACTTGCTCACCGTCGCGCTAGAATCAGCCAATTCACTAATATCTGCGCTAAAATTGAATAAATTATAACTCACCCCAGCTGACAATAACCCGTCCATCCGCTTAATCTGCGCAGATGATGCTATGGGCAATAATAGGATAAGAACAAACAGTCCCGCGAAAGGCAGCCTTCTCATGTTGGTTAAGATTTAAGCGAATATAAAGGGTTTTTCGTAAATTGCTATCTATGAAGATGCTACTTAAACATGCCCTTGGACTGCTTTTCGTCCTGCTTTGTCTGAATGCCTCCGCGCAATCAGAGACCGGAAAAGCTTCCTTCTACCACAATAAATTCGAAGGAAACGGCACTTCGAACGGTGAAGTTTTTCGCCAAAATAAATTCACCTGCGCCCACAAGACACTTCCCTTCGGGACCTGGCTGAAAGTGACATGCCTCAAAAACAACAACGTCATTTACGTTCGAGTAAACGACCGTTTACCCAAATCTTCCAAGCGTTGCATTGACCTGTCCCTCCTAGGAGCTGAAAAACTCAACTTCGTAAGAAGTGGATTAACGCAGGTAACGCTTGAAAAAGTTTCCGAAAGCGATATACCCGAGGAATTCAGATCACCCATTGAACTAAAGGTGAAAACGAAGAAAAAATAAAAGGCGCCGAAGCGCCCTTTACTCAATAAGAAGAATCTTATTATTTCGAAGTCAACTCATTCATCAACTGATCGTAACGCAATGTTTCGATGTTAGCAATTGAAGAAGCTGTTTTCTCGTGCATAGTAACCACGCGAACTTGATAATCCATAGTTGGTGGCAGTAGTTACGTCCAATCCAACAATTCCACCTGTAGCAGCCGTGTATGAATAAGTATATCCAGCAATCGGATGCCAAGAGCTTGGACATGGGTTCCAATATCCGTATTCATCTTGAACATAAACCATTGCAATTCCCTTGTCCATTACATCTTGTGTAATTGTTGCCACTGCATACTCAAAATACGTCGTAGCTGCCCAATCAGAAGCAGGAGATGTAAAAGTATAGGTCGTGAAACTTCCGTCGTCACCAGCAGGTCCAGCAGGTCCTTCTTTAGTACAAGAAGTAAATGCAAGTGTAGCAATCACTACCATAGAAAAAAGAACTTTTTTCATTATA
Source organism: Flavobacteriales bacterium (assembly GCA_044354975.1). Classification (GTDB taxonomy): domain Bacteria; phylum Bacteroidota; class Bacteroidia; order Flavobacteriales_D; family Sanyastnellaceae; genus CAIZGX01. The sequence continues at coordinate 24,742 of JBIKZA010000013.1, read as the reverse complement.
AAATAAATTAATTTTTGCCCTACTCTATTTTTTAATTGGCTTTTCGGTTACGCCATTGCGAGGCAATGTATGTGTTTCGCTCTAAATAACAATGATTCAAATCGTGCATTTTTTATGAATCACATATAAAATACTGCTTTGTTAGTATTTTCGTCCCACAGAAATGAAAAATCAAATTTCTAAATATCTAATCTTATCTATTTTGCTCGTGCTTTTCATTGCACAAGGTGGAATTGGGTATTGGGTACTTCAACATAAATTATGGCTGGTAAAAAAAGAAATGAAAGCCCTAGTCTTAGGGGGCATTAATGAAGACAAACTTACCCCCATTCATTTATCAGAATCAGAATTTAAACAACTGGAATGGCCTGAACCTTGGGAATTTCTTTACCAAGGTCAGATGTATGACATCTCACGAAAAGAATTTCATTCCGACGGATCCGTTACCCTTCATGCCATATTGGATACCGAAGAAAATGAACTAAAGACTTTGGTTCGCTCTCTTGTCAAAAACTCTTCCGACAAAAAACAAACACAAGAACAACTCAACTTTTTCTACAAATTCCAATCGCACTGGACATGCGATTTCGATTCAATTGAAATTCCATTTTTAGAATCTCCATCCATTCATTTCGCCAAAAATCGCTTTTTCATTTCATCTCCACACGTTCGTCTCAACGAACTTCCTCCAAATTGTTAAGTTTTTTTTTCTTGCGAAGCACCTTGTGAAACACTTTTCCGCAGGAGCCTTGCTTCGCATCTAAGAATTCAACGATTAACAAATAACATTTATTATGAAACGTATACTATTATGTGCCGTCCTAGCCATTGCTAGTGCTTTAGGCGCGCATGCTCAAACCATATCGGTAAAAGATTTAACCACACTCGAACCCATTTCAGGTGCTTCGATTTATATTTCAGCAAACAACATTGAACTTCGGGATTTCATTGGAAATACCAACAACGAGGGAATCATTGTCCTGCCGAAGCATTTCGGCAGTTTCTTCATTACAGCCAATGGTTACGAAGTGAAGTACCTACCCACTTCAGAAGTCTCTGAAGGCATGGATGTTTTTTTAGTGGGTTCGAATGTAACCCTTTCGCAAATGGTCATTTCAGCAACTAGATCAACAAACCAATCTGAATTGGTTGCCCAACAAGTAAGTTCCATTCAACGCAAGGACATTCAATTCATTAATCCGGCAAATGCAGCCGATTTGCTTTCACAAACAGGTACAGCACTCATTCAAAAAAGTCAACTTGGTGGTGGATCTCCTATCCTTCGTGGATTCGAAGCAAACAAAGTACTTTTCGTAGTTGACGGTGTTCGAATGAACAACGCCATATATCGTGGCGGACACTTGCAAGACATTCTGAGCCTTGATCCTATGGCTATGCAAAATGTTGAAATAGCCTACGGACCGAGTGCTGTAGCTTATGGCTCAGATGCACTAGGCGGAGTTATGAGTTTTAATACGCGCTCACCGCGCTTCACTTCGGGAGATAGACTCGTACGCGGAAACGCTATGATTCGATACAGCACTGCCGACCAAAGTGGCGCACACATCAATCTGGAAACAAGCACAGAAAGCTTCGCAACATTCACAGCTTTTACCTTCAATAATTTCGGAGACCTTCGACAAGGAAATATTCGAAATCCGAACTACCCCACGTTCGGAGCACGTCCTTGGTATGTTGAGCGCATCAATGGAAGAGACAGCGTCATGACAAATTCGAATCCCAATATTCAAGTAGGTTCAGCATACAAGCAGTATGACTTCATTGAAAAAATTTCATTCAAGCAAAGCGATAAACTCACACACACGCTGAATATTCAATATTCAACCACGAACAATGTCCCTCGCTATGATCGCTTAACGCAAGTGAGCTTAGGAATCCCCCGATTCGGGGAATGGAATTACGGTCCGCAAACACGAGCTATGATTGCCTATCACGCCAATCTCAACAACGGGAAACGTTTGTATACGACGGGCAGAATTACGCTGGCTTGGCAAAACATTGATCAATCGCGTCACGATAGATTATTCAATAGCCCTAACCTGAACAACCGTTTGGAAAACGTAAAGGTGTATTCTGTGAATGCCGACTTCTCGAAATCAATCGGACAAACATTAACTGCAAACTACGGCTTAGAATATTATTTCAACGATGTAACCAGCACCGCACATTCAGAAAATATTTTCACAGGAGCTCAAAGCGCTTTGGACACGCGATATGCAAACGGTGGATCAACCATGAGTGGTACTTCTGCATATGGAACAGCTATTCTTAAAGCCACCCGGAAAATTACATTGAACGCTGGACTTCGTTATTCACTTGTCAATCTCACCGCCTTGTTCAACGACAATTCATTCTTCAACTTCCCCTTCTCGGATGTCAATCAATCGAACAGAAACCTAAACGGAAGTGTCGGAATCATTGCAGCACCGAATACGAAGTGGCGCATAACAGTCCTCGCGAGCACTGGCTTCCGCGCGCCGAATGTCGATGACCTTTCAAAGGTTTTTGAAAGCAACGCGGGAAATTTAATTGTTCCGAACAACGAATTGAAGCCTGAAAAAGTATCGAATATCGAAGCGACAATCGAGCGCAAATTCAACAGAAAAACTACTCTTGCTCTGAACGGATACTATATGAATTACACAAACGCTTTAACTACAGGTAAAGCGCAATTCAATGGACAAGATTCTATTTTTTACGACGGGACATTAAGCCCAGTTTACACCACCGTCAATGCTAACGAAGCTTATATCTATGGTGGAAGCATCACTTTAAATTCGCAAGTCGGCGATCATTTCAGTTTGCAGTCTTCAATTGTTTATACCTACGGAAGAATCAAGACTGAAATCAGCGATACACCATTGGATCACATTCCTCCTGTTTACGGAAAAACAGCAATCACCGTCCAACAACAAAAATTCCGCGGCGAGTTTTCAGTGTTATACAACGGTTGGAAACGAATCGAAGATTACCGATTGAATGCCGAAGACAACGAAGCTTACGCAACGCCCGACGGTATGCCTGCTTGGTATACACTGAACGCAAAAGGGAGCTACCAATTGAACGAACAGTTTCAGTTGATGATTGGATTGGAAAACATACTAGATGTGAACTACCGCGTCTTCGCTTCGAATATTTCTGGAGCAGGACGCAACGTTACATTCACTCTTCGCGGTCGTTTCTAACAACTATGTTTATTTTATGTTGAAGTGAAATAGACATCGGAGAAAATCCAACAAACTCTCCGTCCATATCAATAGGCATCGGAACTTCGGTTTCGATGCTTACTTTTTTTGCTGAATAATATTGAATCTTGTGATAGGAAAGCTTCTTACACTTGCGCACTTGAGGAACGAAATACAAGTACTCGAAAATATTCAAATCACCAATGAAAATAACCTCCAGCATTCCATCAGTGATGTTACTGTCCGGAGATATCCCCAATCCAGAACCAAAATACTTCGCATTGGCAACGACAAAATTCATAGCCCGAGCTTCGAACTTATTTCCGTCTAAATCAAAATGAATGGTTCGCTTTTTAAATCGAATTAAGTTCTTAACGATTAACCACTGGTAGGTCAAGAATGAGCCCAATCTTCTTGTGCTTCGCGTCATGTCATACGCCACGCACCCTCCCAAACCTAAATCTGTCACGTTCAAAAAAGCGCGCATCTTTCCATCCCATTCCATACAAGGTAAATCAATGGCTTTGAAATTTCCTTCTTCTATACTGGCTCTTAATTTTGCAAAAGAAGTTGGAACATTCACCGTCTTTACAAAATCATTACCTGTCCCCGAAGGCCAAATGGCCAGAGGTGTTTGCGGATTTTCCGAATGAAAAATTCCGTTAGCGGCCAGATTCAGACTACCGTCGCCTCCGCAAACCAAAACCACATCGCAAGATTCGTTGCAAAGTTCTCGCGCAATTTTTTCAGCGTGCCTATCGTACTCCGTTACACGAATATTCAGGACCCAATCGAAAAAGACTTTTTCGATTTGCCGGCGTTGCGCGTGCCTATTGCTTTTCGCTCCGTGCAGGATAACACCTAACTTCATTCAACAACAAGAATTGTCCCTTCCACTGTCTCTTCAACGGCAGTTCCACAATCTGTTTTGTAATGAAATAAATAGAAATAAGTACCCGGCGCAACATCAGTTGCTTTCCAGTATTTTTCAGAGGCTGTGCTTTCGAATACGATTCCTCCCCAACGGTTGAATACCGTTAAGTCATATTCGAGAAAAAGCACTGTCAAATCTAAAAGCGGATCAGCAGCTAAAATTGCCCGCCAATCGTCGTTCATTTCATCTTGCTTCAATGTAATAATATTCGGAAGAATCATGGTGGTTAAATCCAAAGCGTAAACATCTCCAGCATAAATTTCTATGGTTCCCGAATCGAAACAACCGTTGTCTAAATTCGTTACCACCAAATTCAACACACCTGGAGCCGTTGCAATCGGATTAGCAATTGTTGTGCTTGTCAAGCCAGCGCCCGTCCAAGCATACGAAACGTTTTGCGCAGGCAGAACTTCCACTCCTAAAATCTCTGTTGTAGAATTCAAACATGTTAATGAATCTTGCGATGGAATTGCCAATTGAATATCTTGATTAGGAACAGTTACTGGAATTGCGCGCAAGCAACCGTTTCCGTCTGTTATCGTTGCTGTATAATTTCCACCTACAACATTGGTAAGATTAAATTGTGTTTGATTCGTTCCGTTAAAATTCAAAGTGTAATTCCCATCTCCTCCTGTTATATTCGAAACAGTTACACTTCCTCCGAAACCATTGCATGCCGTTGTGGTAGCAACATCAAACGCAACAGGATCACTTATTTCAAACGTAATACTCTGCGTTCCCAAGTTTCCACATGCATCTTCTACAAAGCCAGTTGTGTTCGTAATGTTCAAGGTGTATGTCCCCCCAATTAAAACTTGATTCGCCAATTGAATGGTGAAGACATCTGCCATCGTTGGATTGTTTGCAGAAACAGACTGAACGGCAATGGTTCCGCTTGGACCCGTAACTGTGAAGTCCGTTGGTTGCACCGATGTTCCTACAATGGGTTCGCTGAAAGTAAGGATGACAGTTAAGTTGCTGCAGTCTGTTGTTGCACTAATCGGCACAGGGGGTACTTGATCATAAAGCGAAGCCGTTGATTGACCGAAGTCGATGGTGTAACCTTCGAGGCTATTCGACCAATTCATAACAACCAAGGCATAGGTTTGCCCCACAACAACTGGAAGATCAGCATTGAAAGGAGGTCCAAAGGTTGTCCCAGGCCCGTTGGAAGTACCCGATCCTCCATTAGCAGAAGAAATTCCAGTAGGACCGTTAAATGAAAAATCTCCCCAGCTATTGCATTCAACCTCTGGTGAGGTTGATCCTAATCCAGCGCAACCACCTGTTGTAATAATGAACAAGCCCCAATCATAATCATCTACATCATTCAATGGATCCAAGATGAAACTCAAGTTCCCATCTGCCTGAACCGTAAAGGTGTACCACACTGAATTCTGCTCTGCACCTTGATTACACCCGCCTGTCGCTTCAATTACATTCCCTGCGTTTAGCGGCGCTTGAGTCTCTGTATACAAATCACCACACAAAACTATTGCGCCATCGCAATCGCCAATTGAGGTCTGCGCCAGAGTAGATATTGAACTCGCACAAAAAACAAAAAACAGAAATTTACGCATGGCTTCGAGTTAAGGTATGAACAAATATAACGCTTACAATTTTATAAAGTCTTTCTTAACCATAGAACCTGAATCCTGAATCTGTAATACATAAACCCCCGACGCCAATCCCTCAAGATTCAGCTGCTGCTTGGCTGACTGAATACGTCCTGCTAGCACCAGCTTTCCTTCAGTAGAATAAACGGTGTAATTCGTTTCATTCAACACCTCATGACCTAAGTTTACATTCAATTTATCTCCGGTTGGAACCGGGAAAATTAAAACTGCATTCAATGAATTTTCATTCACATTTATTGCTGGAGTTTCGCCAATAGTGAAAACACCTGTTGCAGGCAATTGCAATGTGACTTCGTACACATCACCCACCAACATCATTGGATAAACCTGCAAAGCAGTTGATGTATTGAATCCTTCTGATTCACTAACTATGACATTCACCTCATTCAATCCTGTCAATTCCGAAGCTTGAATGCGCAGCGTTGAATTGAATGCACTTCCAGTTCGAGTAAATGCATAGGTGCGTTCAATTCTATTCGAGACAAACGGATAAACGGCATTACTCACATTCATTCCATTCACGTCGCTTCCCACTAAAAGATAATTTCCATCAACCATGGTTCCGGTAGCACTCACTTCAAGCACGCCCAATCCTTGAGCCACTTCATGTTTGTCGCCTGAATTTTCTTGACCTACGCCAATAACTTCTTCAGCATAATTCGGATGGAAATAGCGAGATTGCAAACCTAAATCCATTCCGTACTTCACCGCTAGATAATTATTTACAATGTTATGATGCGAGAGGAAAAGTCTGCGTTTGTACAAAATATTTTCACCCATTCTTCCCTTTCCAAAACGATCATCGAAATCCCATCCGAAGCGAATATCAATTGAAGTTGTATTGTCGCGCTCTCCAATATTCACACCCGGAAACGGATAAAGGTGATCATCGAAAATCGTATAGAATAATTGATGCAAATCGTCTTGCTCATAGATTAAACCATAGATGTGTGGTGACGTTGCTTCACCAATGTAGAATATCGGCGAGCTCGAATAATTAGATTCCAAATCTAAAACTTCGCTGTGATAGTAATAATCATTTTTCCAAGGATGAAGAAGATATCCGTTTGGGACGCGCGCACTCGCGAACCAACCGTGGTCGTTGAATAAGATAGAATCTGTTTCGACCACACAATAGGCACTTGTACTTCTTCCGCCTAAAACATCATTCATTTGCAAGAAGTCATTCTCTCCATCGAATTGAATTCCTGGTCGATTGTAAACACCATTATTTGCAACAAATGTTGGGCGCTGATTCACGCTTCCTTGTGACGCTGAGTTATTGTTTCCACTTTGATCTTGCCACACATAAACGGGATCACCGTCATTCGCAGAGAGGGCTCCGTTTAATAATGCTCCATTGTCTGCACGCATCCAAAAAGCTAAATCATCACTGTCTCCTACTCCACCCGGACCTTTGCTTCCGAATGCAGAAGGTGCTTGCATAAAAACTAATTTCAATGTATCACTTGTAGCATTTCCTGTAAAGAAATTATCGATTGCGGTATTGCTCGGAAGAACTACTCTTACTTGACCGAAAGTAGTGGGTGTAATATTTACCATATAGTTGGAAGCTCCGCCTGAAATAGAATTCACCGTTCCATTTTCAATATAAAAATCGGAAATAGTTAAATCGCTCACATCTATATTGGTCAAATTCCGATAGAAGAAAATCTCTGCATCGAAAGTTCCAATAACCTCCCCGGAAATGCTTGGTGAATTCCATACAGCGCTGGTTGGGAACACATTCGTTTCCGGACTGTACAAGTCACTTTCCCACATGCCTCTTCCATAAGTTGATGCGCGAATTCGTTTCGGCGAATCGTATGCTATCTCCATTTCAGTCACTCGCGCAGCGTAAGGAAATCCTGAAGAGAAATTCACCCATTCAGTCATGCTTGCATCCCAATAATAAATTCCTAAATCGGTTCCGATATACAGATTTTCTAGCACCGAAGAGGTGTCTGAAACAATCGTATTCACGGCAACGTCTGGCAAATTTGGAGTCATGAGTGTCCAAGATGCTCCTCCATTTAAACTTTTATAAACGTTCTTATTGAAAGCGATGTACACTGTCAGCGAATCTGTTTTGTGCGTCTCAATTGCATTTACTGCAACAACTGCATTCGGCAAATAGGTACTGATGTTTTGCCACACTACCGTATCACCCATGGCGTTATCTGTTCTTCCCATTTTACGAGAACCCTTCGAAGCATACAACACATTTCCTTTTGAGTAATGCGCTCGTATTTGATTGCAATTGGTGGTGTTGGCACTCAGGAAATTCGTCGATATTTTTTCCCACGTGATAGAATCCTTTTCAACGTGCTTGATGTTCTTCGATCTCCAAATGTTTTTCATTCCAACATACATGGTTGAACTGCTGTCTGGGTGCAAGCAAAAAGGCGTACTCCATGCACCTTCTTCCGTTATGCCGTTGATTCCATCTCCTGCAAACTTCTGATTGATGTAGTTTGTTGAAGTTCTGTACAAATCGCCGTAATAAATACTGCTGTATCTACGTCCCTCTTCTTCGTAATCATACATGCATTCGAATCCGTCTCCGCCGCCAGTTCTAGCCCAGCGAGCACCTTGAAATTCCGCTGTACCATTGTCTTGAAATCCGGTTAATGCTCTTGCTCCGTCATGCGGCGATTGCCCCATTCGATATATTTGTCCGTTAACTATTCCGCTTGAAATGTCTTGCCATTCGCTGTTGTTCACATAGCGATAAAGTCCACCGTCGTTGCATACATACAGATCATGATTGTGCGGATTGATTGCCATTTCATGCTGATCCACGTGAATGAAATTCGAGTTGATGTCTTGCCAGTTCACTCCGCCATCAATACTTTTCTTCACTCGTATTCCACCACAATAAATAACATTTGCATTTAGAGCGTCACCTGTTAAACAGAGGTCATACCACGCTTGTCCTCCTGTGCTCGAGCCATCTGCAGACCAACCCATAATATTTGGAGTAGTACTCATAGAAGTGAAAGTCAAACCCTTGTCTTCACTTTTAAAAGTACCTGTGTATGAATACGTGTTTGTGCGAAGTAAATAAACCGCATCGGGTTCGGCTGCATTCACAGCAACACACATGCGTGTTCCATTGCTAACACCAGAATTACTTTGTGTCCATGTCAACCCAAAATCTTCGCTTCTGTAAAATCTTCCTGCTCCTGTCGCATACAGGATATTTGGTTCAGTTGGGTGTTGAGCCAAATCTTTGTACTCGAAAGTATTTGATGAAGCCTGCGTCCAAGTAGCTCCGCCGTCTATTGATCTGCGAATACCTAAATCGGTTGCAATAACAATACTGTTCGCTTGATCGGCACAGACAATAATCCCACCTACTGTTCTGGTGGAAATTCCTGTATTGATAAAATTCCATGTGTCGCCTCCGTCATCGCTGCGCAAAACGCCCATTCCGGGTGAGTCACCCGCGTCGCGATCGCCCGTCCCTGCATACACAACGTTTGGATTCAAGGGGTCGAAAGCGATTGCGCTTATTCCAAGCGTTGGTAAATCATCTGTACTTGAAGACCAGGAAGCACCTCCATTGGTCGATTTCCATAATCCGCCAGCGGGAGTGCCCACAAGCATAATTTGTTCATTGGTGGGATGAAAGGCGATGCATGAAACTCTGCCTACTCCCTCAATGTTATCGCGCGTAGTAACACCATCGAGAATAGGACCTAAAGGATACCAATTGCCGGAGAGAGATCGCTGTCCTGAGTAATTCTTTAAAGCAGTCCACAACTCTATGGTTTCTCTTCCGTTTAGCATTTTGCCATTCTCATCGGCATGGGTTTCCATTAACCACTTGTATCTTTCCAAAGGCTTATACCCTTGTCCGCGTTCAATTGGTCGTTGAGGCCAAGCTGCATTCATTTCAGCTATAAAATCGAAAACAGAAATATCGCTGTGCATAAAATCTGTCCACATCGGATGGTCTTGTGCAAATAGGATAGTAGAGAATAAACACGAAAAGGCTAAAGAGAATATACGTTTCATCATAATTACAAGAATACGGCACAAATAAATTCACAACATAAAAAAAGGGCTCCGAAGAGCCCTTTTCCTTCAATTCATATTGAATTAGTGATTTGAAAGATAGTTGGCTACACCTTCATGGTCTGCTTTCATTCCCTCGCTGCCTTTAGACCAGTTTGCTGGACAAACTTCTCCATTCTCTTCAAAAAACTGAAGAGCATCTACCATACGCAAAGCCTCTTCTACATTTCTTCCCAATGGAAAATTGTTGATTAACTGATGCATTACAACACCGTTCTTGTCAATTAAGAACAATCCGCGGTATGCTATCATAGGGCCATTAGCCACCAAGTTTCCATTTTCGTCGTAATCATACTCTCCAGCTAATACACCGTAATTATCTGAAATAGTTTTTGAAACGTCGGCAACAATTGGGTACGTTATTCCTTTGATACCACCAGCGTTCTTTTCCATTTGCAACCAACCCCAGTGGCTCTCTTCCGTGTCTGTAGAGCATGCTACAACCGCGCAATTGCGTGATTCAAACTCAGCTGATTTCTCTTGAAATGCATGCAATTCAGTTGGACAAACGAATGTGAAATCTTTTGGGTAGAAGAAAAACACAACGTGTTTTTTTCCAATGAACTGATCCAATGAAAAATCACTCACAACAGTTCCTCCGTTAGTGATTGCTCCTGCCTTGAATGAAGGCGCTTTTTTTCCGACTAGTGATGACATAAAATTTATTTTTTGCAAAGTTAACACGTTCAACGAGGGATTTGTTCACCTCCCTATTATTTATTATTTTCCTTGCGAAATGCCGTGGCGAAGTATACCCAAGATGCAGCAAAGAACACACCTCCTATTGGAGTAATGGGGCCAACAACTTGCTTCAAGATGTGAGGCAACATATCTGCAAATGTGAGCATGTACAGGGAACCCGAGAATCCAACTATTCCGATAAGAAATAAGATCCTTAAGATCCTCAGCGCTTTCTCATCTTTCAAAATAATTGCAGTCACTAAAATTCCCAAGGAATGAATGACTTGATAGTAGACGGCTTTGTTGAAAATTTCAACGCTGTATTCTGAAACAATATTTTTCAACCCATGGGCCCCAAAAGCTCCCAAAATAACCGCCAAAGACATTAATAGAGCGCCTAAAGTAATGGAGTTCTTCATTTTTCGTATATTTAAAAAAGGAAATAAAAATCCATGCGAAATTGCGATGTATTTTTACATTTCCAACAAAAATAAAGGCCATTAGAAAACTAATTTCCATATTTATTCTAACGATTTGCCTTGGGACACTTCACGCCCAAAAGCCGATTGACGAAAAAACATTAGCCGCCGAGGCAAATGTGTTTTTTGAGGAAGGAAATTACGTGCAAGCCTACGCGATGTATTCCCAATTGGTGTCGCTCTACGGAAGCATCCCCTTGTATGCCTTTCGCTTTGGTGCAGCGGGTATTTATGCAACGACTGATCGCGACAATTGCATTTTCTTCATGAAAGACGGGATTCGAAGAGGATATACTGAACCTGAAACTCATTATTACTTGGCGCGAGCTTACCACCTTAGCTACAATTTCAAAGAAGCCTTAGTTGAATATGAGAAATTCCAAACCTCTGCAGAAAAAAAACAACTCGCTAAGTCTGATTGCAAAGCACAGAAGCTCTCTGCAGAGTCTGGATTGAACCTGATGAACAGCATTAAGGATGTTCAAGTACTAGAAAAAACAGAAGCGGAAAAATCGAACTTCTATCGATACATGAACATTGACCCATCGATTGGGAAAATTATTGCTACACCAAAAGAATTGTTGTCAAAGCTCGATTTGAAGTCGAAGGAAGAGCATGTCTTATTCCTTCCGAACAACGGTAAGAAAATTTTCTTTTCAAGTAAAGGGAAAGATGGACTAACAGGAAAGGACATTTACATGACCTCACGATTGAACGGAGCTTTCACGCCACCCGTTAAGTTGAAAAGTACGGTTAACACCGAGTTCGATGAAGACTTCGCGTTCATGCATCCAAACGGTAGCACACTCTATTTTGCTTCGAAGGGTCATGGAAGTATGGGAGGTTACGATATTTTCCGATGTGATTGGGATGCTAGCATAAATGATTTTGGTCCAGCCATAAACATGGACTTCGCTATTAATACTCCCGATGACGATTTATTTTTCATCACCGACTCATTAAATACAACTGCCTATTTTGCAAGTAGCCGTTTAACTTCTCCGGACAAACTTTTTGTCTATCGGGTTTTCGTAAATGGAATACCGATGAACATAACATACCTCAAAGGTGAATTCATTTCTCGCGTTGATGTTAATCAAACGGAAGCGAAGATTCAGGTGTTCGATGATTTAACGAATCGAAAAATCATGGACACACAAGCCCGCGAGTCGAATGGACAGTATTTACTTTTCATTCCTGCAGCAGGAAACTACACTTACAAGATTCAACCTCCAGGAAGTCCGCAAGTGCATGAAGTACTTGTAAAGATTCCACCCTCAGAAGGTTCTCGTGTGTTTCGCCAGGAAATTGTTTACACCAAATTAGACGGTCGTGAGAAAGTTGACGTGAAGAATTATTGGAGCGACCCGTTGAATGACAATGTTGAGGACCTTCAGCGTCAAATGCTTTTGGCTAAATCGCAACTCGATGTGAATGCCACTGTTGACCAAACAGCCTTTACTACTGCGAATATTACTGGATTAAATGTTACTGGAGAAAACTACCCCAATCCGTCAGGACCGAACCAACGAATTGAAATCGATACGGTACTTTCATCGCAAGAAAAAACAATAGCTGCTCTGAAGCGTGAAATTTTGTTAGCTGAACAATCTTCAAAATCATTGCTTCAATATGTTCAGCAAACCCTATCGGAAACAGATCAGGCCTATGAAGAATTTCAAACTGTTCGTTTCGAGAAACCAGAATCAATGGCTGACAGCGCGAAATTAGTCGATGCTAGAAACTACATGATTGCAACGCAAGACAAAAGTGCCGCAGCAATAGCCGCTTATGAAATTTCAAAAGGAAGAGAAAAAGAACTTCGCGAAAAGCTAAACAGCGTTCAAACAACAAATACTCAAATAAAAGAATCACTTGCCGAAAAAGATTCACCAATGGCAGCCTACATAGTGAATGACTATGTTGCTAAAAACCCAGCAAGCGCGCAAGGTTTACCTACTGAAGCAGAGGTAACATGGAAATCAGAAATTGCAAAAACGGCGGTCAACGATAATAAAGCGCAGCGAGACGACACGCAGCTTCGTTTGAACACGAAAACAAAGGAACTCGAAGATTTAGAAAGCAAAGCGAACGATGTGAGTAAACAAATGTCGGCTACTAAAAAGAAAAAAGACATTGAGCGTTTGGGCAATGAATTAAATGCTATCGAGGTTGAATACACTTCAGCTCAAGAAGAAATTGAAACGGAAAAAGAAAACTTGCGCGTTCGTGAATTAGAGCTTCAAGAATCCATTGCATTCATGAAACTCCTTCAAGATTTAGAGAGCGAAAAACAACCTGACGTAAAGCCTGAATACAGAAATCTGAACAACACTGTAGATGTCGAATCCCTTAAATCAGAAATTTTAGAATCTAAAAATCGTGTTTCAACTGCCTTGGAAAACTCTCATTATGAGAAAACAGACACGTCCAACAGTGCGAGTGCAAACAACACTGATATAAACAACACCAGTTCCAACAACGCTGGTTCAAACAATACTGATACAAACAACGCTAGTTCCAATAACGCTAGTTCCGATAACGCCAGTTCCAATAACGCCAGTTCCAATAACGCCAGTTCCAATAACGCTAGTTCCAATAACGCTAGTTCCAATAACGCCAGTTCAAACAACGCTAGTTCCAATAACGCTAGTTCCGATAACGCCAGTTCCAATAACGCCAGTTCCAATAACGCCAGTTCCAATAACGCTAGTTCCAATAACGCTAGTTCCAATAACGCTAGTTCCAATAACGCTAGTTCCAATAACGCCAGTTCAAACAACGCTAGTTCTAACAACGCCAGTCCAAAAACTTTCACGGTAGCAGAAGCTGTAATTATAAATAGCCCTGGACAATCGAATTACCGCGATGAAAATATTTTCGAAGAGTTGACTGCAGGGAACATTGAAATTTCCAATCAAGCAGAAATTGAAAATATCTACACTCAAATTGAGACCGTCAATCGTCGAATAAAAGAAGAAACTTCCGCTGAAGCTGTTGCTGAATTGACTGATCAAAGAAATCAACTGACCTATCAAAAAATGCAAGAAGAGGATAAGAATGCTATGCTAATTGCAGAGCACAATTCGAATGCACTTATTGATCTTCAATCGGCTTGGAAAAAGAACACAAGCGCGTCTTCGACTATTGCAACTTTGAACGACAAGAAGGCCTATGACAATTCGGTTGCATATATGAAAGAGGCAAGCACCCTTCGTGCAGCCGCTAAAACTGAAACTGATTTCTTCGAACGTTATGCAAAAAACGCCCGTGCCTTTGCGCTTGAGCGAAATGCAAAAAACGAATTGCAATTCTTAGTTGAGAAAACTACCTCTTCTGCCAACAACGCCAGTTCAAACAACGCCAGTTCAAACAACGCCAGTTCAAACAACGCTAGTTCAAACAACACTAGTTCCAGCAACGCCAGTTCAAACAACGCTAGTTCAAACAACGCTAGTTCAAACAACGCTAGTTCAAACAACGCTAGTTCAAACAACGCCAGTTCATTCACTAGTATTCCTGCAATCATTCAAAAGACGCTTTATCAAAAGCAAACGGTGTCGGCTTACAGCGACGCGAATCCTATTCCAATTGGATTGCCTCTTCCCGAAGGATCTTTCTACACCATTCAAGTTGGGGCCTTCAGGTCACCTGTGGCGAACAATACTTTCAATCAGTTTGCTCCTGTATATGCCGAGCGTCAAACGAATGGTTTCATTCGCTATAGTACTGGATTTTTCTCATCGTATACAGAGGCTATTCAAGCGCGCAATGAAATACGTCAAATGGGCTATGCAGACGCATTTATTGTTGCATACAAAAACAGAGAGCGCGTTCGATACAGCGAATTAATGACTGTTGCAGAACGAGCTAGCACTAGCGGAAATCCAGCACCTACAAATGCGAATGTCCCTACTACTCTTGTTGACCTTACGTATTATTCTGACCCACTAGCAGTTCCGGCCAATTTGATTGAAAAAACCGAAGGTGTTTTCCTTACGGTACAGATCGGTGTTTACGGAAAACCTTCAAGAAACACTATTCTGAACACCTATTCTGATTTGCATGTGGAGAAACTTGCTAACGGACAAGTTCGCTATGCAAGTGGAAAGTTCCAAATCATGGCCGATGTGATAACGCAAAGAGATTTTGTTCGGGCCAATGGAATTCCAGATGCATTTATTACGGCTTATAAAAACGGCAAGCGCATAACGGTCCCTGAGGCGAAAAAAGAATTAGGAATTCAATAAACCCCAATCGAAAAAAGTAATCAAGTAATTGATTTCCCTGCGCATTACTTAACTTTGACGTAACATATTTTGAAATGAGAAAACAACTGATATTTCTGAGTTTATTTATTATCCCGTTTTTTGGAAAAGCTCAACTTCAATTGAATGAATTACTAGCCTCAAACAATACCAATCAAATGGACGAGTTTTTCGAATTCGATGATTGGATTGAAATCTACAACCCCGGGGGAATTATTAATCTAGCAGGTTATTATTTATCTGACGACCACTTGCTTTTAACAAAACATCAAATTCCTGCGACTGATCCTGGCGCAACGACAATGCTTCCTGGAAGCTTCAAGGTAGTCTTCGCAGACAATGACAATTTAACACAAGGAGCGCTGCATCTAAACTTCACACTGAGTTCGAATGGCGAAAATGTGTTTTTAACTGCGCCTGATGGGGTAACCATTATTGACAGCATTTCATACCCCCAAATGGCTTCGGATATTAGTTACGGACGTGCGTGTGAGGCCTGTGCTTCATGGCAATACTTTAATAATGTTACCTACTCTGCTCCTAATTTGGAACTTCCTCAAACTTCAGAATTACTTTTCTTAAATGAAGTTCAACCCGAGAACACAGGAATCTATCATGATCCCGAATTTGAATATGACCCTTGGATTGAAATTTACAATCCAAATTCGTTTCAAGTGAATTTGGGTGGATATTATCTCAGCGTAAACGGAACTCCTTCACAATGGCTTATTCCAACCAACGAACCATACAACACTGTAATTGCTCCGAATAGTTTTAAAGTTTTTTGGTGTGACAACGATCTCACTTTTGGCGCAACCCACTCACCTATTCTTTTGAGCCCCGCAGGAGGTACGGCCACACTTACTGGTCCTGACGGATTAACTCCGGTAAGTTCACTCACATGGGGTGCTCTTTCTCCAGGCCAAAGCGCTGGTTGCTCAACAGACGGAGCGCCTACCATCACCAACTTTAATCCGGCTACTCCGATAAACACCAACAGCCTAATTTTTATAACTCCAAAGCCTGTTGTTATAAATGAAATTATGGCCGACAACATTGTAACATTCGCGGACAACTATGGGCAATTCGATGATTGGGTTGAAATTTATAATCCATTGAACTACGACGTGAGTCTCGCAGGCTATTTCATGAGTGACGACAGCAATAATCCAAGAAGGTGGCAAATACCAGCAACATTCATAGACAGTGTCACAGTTCCTGCTCTGGGATGGTTAACCTTTTTTATTGACGACAATGGATCACAAGGGGTGAGACACGCAAGCTTTAATTTAAATAATACCACGGAATTTATTGGGCTTTACAGTCCCGATGGTTTAACACGCGTTGACGAAAAATATTGGCAACATATGGATGCAGACACTAGTTTGGGTCGACTTACAGACGGAAGTCCTGAATGGGTAAACTTCATTGTCACTACTCCTGATTTCTCAAATAATCAGGGTGTCATTAATGTTCAAGAAATGAATGCTTCTAAAAAGTTCTTTTCGGTTTATCCGAACCCAACCAGAGGCATTGTACAATGCTCGAAGAAAAGCAACATTCACGTATATTCTATTCAAGGAAATTTAGTTGAAACCCTATACGGTGTGTGGCAAATCAATTTCAGCAACTACGGCACTGGAATCTATGTTGTGACAGATGAGGAAGGAAATAAGATTAGAATAATCAAAGAATAGATTACTCCACTCCCATGTATTTATGAATTTGAAGACCCGCACGCCAGTGTGGGTTTTTTAATACCCAATCGAAAATGAGTGGAAGCATTGTTTCTCGCTTATCCCATTCGGGTTGCATAAACCACTGTGCATGCTCATTCATGCGTGCAGACATTTCATGAGACCATTCAATGTCTGATTTGTGATTAATCACAACTTTCAGTTCGTTCGCCATTTGGAAATACTCTTCCAATGGAGCCTTGAATTTTTTGGGTGAAAACGTAATCCAATCGAATAAGCCTGTCAACTTCTGCGTACCGCTCGTTTCTATATGAATGCGAAGTCCAACATTTCGAAGAGCTTCTGTCAGTGGAGCCAAATCATGCATGGTAGGTTCACCTCCTGTGACAATCACAACGTTCACCCCACTTCCAACGGCTGCTTCGACAAGGGTTTCAAGAGATACAAGCGGATGCTTTACTTTGTCCCAACTCTCCTTCACGTCGCACCAAACGCAACCAACGTCGCATCCCGCCAATCGAATAAAAAAACTTGGAACACCCGTGTAAACGCCTTCACCTTGAATACTGGTGAAGGTCTCCATCACAGGATATTTCACTTCAGAACTCACGCTTTAATTTTTCCAATTAAGTCATAGTGCTCCGCGCTAACAATTTCAATGTCGGCAAAATCACCCACGCGCAAATACCCTTCAGACTTAGCCACAACAACTTCGTTGTCTACTTCCGGAGAATCGAATTCGGTTCGACCGATGTAATAATCGCCTTCCATTTTATCTACTAACACCTTGTAGGTTTTTCCAATTTTGGCTTCATTCAATTCCAACGAAATGTGCGATTGCACTTCCATAATTTCATCGGCGCGCTTCTTCTTAGTCTTGGCTGAAACATCGTCGTTCAAAACAAAGGCAGAAGTATTCTCTTCATGGCTGTATGTGAACACACCCAAACGTTCGAAGCGCGATTGTTCAATCCACTTCAACAATTCTTTGTGATCTGCAGCCGTCTCGCCAGGAAAACCAGTAATCAATGTTGTACGAATTGCAATATCCGGAACCTTCATGCGAATATCTTGGATAAGCGCATCGGTCTTTTCTCTTGTTATACCGCGCTTCATTGCTTGCAACATTTTTGTTGTTCCATGTTGAAGGGGCATGTCTAAATATTTACAGATGTTATCCCTTTCATTCATAACATCCAACACATCCATCGGGAATCCACTCGGGAAGGCGTATTGAAGACGAATCCAATCGATACCTTCTACATCTGAAAGGCGCTTCAACAATTCTGAAAGCGTGCGTTTCTTTTCAATGTCTAATCCGTAAAATGTTAAATCTTGTGCAATGAGCACCAACTCCTTGGCTCCGTTAGCCGCTAACGATTTCGCGTTTTTCACAAGCTGCTCCATTGGCGTGCTCACGTGCTTTCCGCGCATAAGGGGAATTGCGCAAAACGAACACGGACGATCACATCCTTCTGCTATTTTAAAATAGGCGAAGTGACTTGGAGTGGTTAACAAACGCTCTCCAACCAATTCCATTTTGTAATCGGCCTTTAATGTCTTCAATAAACGTGGAAGATCCCGTGTTCCGAAAAACGCATCCACTTCAGGAATGTCTTTTTCCAATTCAGGTTTGTAGCGTTCACTTAAACATCCGGTCACATATAGCTTCGAAACATTTCCTTTCTCTTTCTCTCTCGCCCAAGCTAGAATGGTGTTGATGCTTTCTTCTTTTGCGTTATCAATAAATCCGCAGGTGTTGATGATTACAATTTCTGAATCGGTATCTTCCGACTCATGCTCTACATCGAAAGCATTCGCTTTCAGCTGCGCCATCATGATTTCCGAATCGAAAATGTTTTTCGCGCAACCCAAGGTTACTACGTTCACCTTGTTTTTCTTGAGGGTCTTCGTCTTCATTATTTTGTTTTTCCTGCGAATAAACTATCTACAAATTCAAATCTATTGAAGACCTGAAGGTCGCCAGCCTGCTCACCCACTCCAATAAAGCGAACAGGTATATTGAACTGATCTGAAATTCCAATTACAACCCCGCCCTTGGCTGTTCCATCTATTTTCGTAATGGCCAGAGAAGAAACTTCGGTAGCTGCTGTAAACTGCTTTGCTTGTTCGAATGCATTTTGTCCGGTTGAACCGTCTAAAACCAGCATCACATCATGCGGAGCATTCGGCACCACCTTTTGCATTACACGCTTAATTTTCGTAAGTTCATTCATTAGGCCAACCTTGTTGTGTAATCGCCCCGCAGTGTCTATGATTACCACATCGGCATTTTTAGAAACAGCAGATTGAAGGGTGTCGAAAGCAACAGCTGCAGGGTCAGCGTTCATGGCTTGGGCAACAATTTCAACGTTTGCCCGCTCTGCCCATATTTTCAATTGATCAATGGCCGCTGCACGAAACGTGTCCGCCGCACCAAGTACCACTTTCTTTCCTTGCTGTTGAAGTTGATAAGCCATCTTACCAATGGTGGTAGTCTTTCCCACTCCATTTACACCAACTACCATGATCACGTATGGCAATCCATCTGAAGCTGGAATAAAAATCTCATCACTCTCTTCTCCTTGATGACCAACAAGCAATTGTGCTATTTCATCGCGCAACACTTGATTCAGTTGCTCTGAAGGCATTGATTTTTCTTGACGAACACGCTCTTGAATGCGCTTAATGATCTTCTCTGTCGTGGCGGTTCCAACGTCAGATGTAATTAGAATTTCTTCCAACTCATCGAGCATCTCTTCGTCTACGTGAGCTTTACCCGTAATGATACGGGCCAGCTTTCCGAAAAAACCTTCGCGGGTTCTTTCAAGACCAAGATCTAACTTGTCTTTTTTTTCTTTCGAAAAAAGGCGTTTGAAGAAACTCATAATTTAGGTCTAAAATAAAAAAAAGGCCTTTCCAAAGGAAAAGCCTTTTAACGTATTTCTAACAGCGATTAGCCTTTAGCAAAGAACTCACCGATTTTATCATTGTGTACAATTTCCTCTTTGAAGGAATATGATCCTGACTTTGCAGACTTGATCATTTTAATAACTTTGGTGTGGTTCTTACCACCACCTGTTTGCAGGGTCGCAACTACTTTCTTTGCCATGACTTAAGCTTATTTGATTTCTTTATGTACCGTCATTCTCTTCAAAATCGGGTTGAATTTTTTCTTCTCTAAGCGCTCAGGAGTGTTCTTCCTGTTCTTAGTAGTGATGTAACGGCTTGTGCCGGGCTTGCCAGACTCTTTATGTTCTGTGCACTCCATTATAACTTGTATTCTATTACCTTTCTTAGCCATTGTTGCAGAAATTGGACGGCAAATATACGTAGAATATTGAGAAATGCAACACTCCGTTTCATTTTTTTCGACTATTCGAAGCGTTGGCCAACCACATAGCCACAAATCTATGTTAATAAGACACTACAACCCCTGCTTTTTCTGTTGTTCTACTGAATAATTTCACACATCTATACATCTGTACATTTTGGCTAAAAAAAGAAAAGGCGAAGTCGACACTTCCGCTGAATTTGAAGATAGAAACGAACATTTGAATCGCGACGTCCGCACCATGCGTATTGCAGGCCTCGCCGTTCTCTTATTTTCGGCATTTACCGCATTTGCCTGTATTTCCTATTTGTTCTCTGGCACTCACGACCAACAACTTTTTGTTGGAAGCGGTGGTTTAAACGATTCGTTTCACAACTGGATGGGCGGACTTGGGGCGCGTTGGGCACATGCGCTTATGTTTCACTTTGCAGGAATAGCCGCTCTTTGTATTCCCCTTCTCACCTTCTTGGTTGGCATGCGTTTGCTAACTGGAAAACACTTGCTTCCGTTCCTCAAAACTCTACGTGTGAGTATCGGTGTCATGTTATTCCTACCGCTAGCCATTGGATTCTTTGCACACCGCACCAACCCCATTCCTTTCGATCATATTGAAATTATCATCAACGGTTTATTCGTTGGCGGATATGGTGCAGTTGCTACTCACTTCTGCGTTTCGCATTTGGGATGGATGGGCACATTGCTCGGTATAACATTTGTGGTGATCGTGTTTTTCATCGTGAATTTCAATCATCATGTCGACGCATTTATTGCCCGCTTAGGAATTCTTTTCAGATCTAAGCCCAAAGCCGATAAGCCCCGAATAATTGAAGAGGAGGAAGAAGAATTTCAACCTGCAGTAAATAACAAAGAGACCACCATTGAAGTAAAGGCTGAGGCCATTCCCACTTATAACCCCGAGCCGGAGCCTG
The DNA here is from genome assembly GCA_044354975.1 of Flavobacteriales bacterium. Classification (GTDB taxonomy): domain Bacteria; phylum Bacteroidota; class Bacteroidia; order Flavobacteriales_D; family Sanyastnellaceae; genus CAIZGX01. The sequence continues at coordinate 3,497 of JBIKZA010000013.1, read as the reverse complement.
AACCAGAAGTATTCGAAGTTATTCATGACGAAGAGACGCCTGCGCAAACTACTTCTTTCGACTTCGACAATCCGATGGAACCGCAACCGACGTTCGATTTAATTCCGGAAGAAGAAAATAATTCAGACGAATTTGAATTAAGCCCAACCTCTTCAGGAAATTCAACTATTTTCGAAGATGATGATTTGGGTGATTTAGGAATTGAAATCGCGCCAACAGTTAAAGCGGAGGAATTAAGCTCTGACGAAATTGAAAGCACCGAATTCGGAGAGTACGATCCGAAGCTCGACCTTTCACGCTACCAACTTCCATCGATAGATTTACTTCAGAACTACGGAGGCAATGGACCTCAGATTTCGAAAGAAGAACTTGAGGAAAATAAGAACAGAATTATTGAAACCCTCAATCATTACAAAATTGAGATTGCCAAGATTAAAGCGACTATCGGACCAACCGTTACGTTGTATGAAATTGTTCCGGCACCGGGCGTTCGTATTTCGAAAATCAAAAGTTTAGAGGACGACATTGCACTTTCTCTTGCTGCTCTGGGTATTCGTATCATAGCCCCTATTCCTGGGAAAGGAACAATAGGTATTGAGGTTCCAAACAGCAAACCCGACGTGGTTTCTATGCGTTCGTTAATTGCTAGCGATAAGTTTCAAAATGCCGACATGGAGCTTCCGTTGGTGTTAGGTAAAACCATTTCGAACGAAATCTTCGTGACCGATTTAACGAAGATGCCTCACTTACTTATGGCCGGTGCTACTGGACAAGGTAAGTCTGTTGGATTGAATGCTATCTTGATTTCGTTGCTTTATCGCAAGCACCCTTCACAAGTGAAGTTCGTACTTGTTGACCCGAAGAAAGTAGAGCTTACGCTTTTCAATAAAATTGAAAGACACTTCTTAGCAAAACTTCCTGACGAAGCTGAAGCTATTATAACAGATACGAGCAAAGCCGTGAAGACCTTGAATTCGCTGTGTGTTGAAATGGATGAGCGATATGAACTTCTGAAAACAGCAGAGTGTCGTACTATTAAGGAATACAACGCGAAATTCATTTCAAGAAAATTAAATCCGAACAACGGTCACCGCTACCTTCCTTACATTGTATTGGTAGTGGATGAGTTCGCCGATTTGATCATGACCGCTGGTCGCGAGGTGGAAACGCCCATCGCCCGCTTGGCGCAATTGGCTCGTGCTATTGGTATTCACTTAATTATTGCCACACAGCGTCCTTCCGTAAATATTATTACCGGAACCATCAAAGCCAACTTCCCCGCACGAATGGCGTTCCGTGTGACGTCTAAGATAGATTCGCGGACCATCCTCGATGCGGGAGGCGCAGATCAATTGATTGGACGCGGAGATTTATTGCTCAGCACAGGAAATGAGCTCATTCGCTTGCAATGTGGATTCGTTGATACACCGGAGGTTCAGGCCATAACTGAATTCATTGGAAGTCAGCAAGGTTACGCACACGCCTTTCATCTTCCTGAAGTTGCTGATGAAAATTCAATGGAATTAGGTAATTTTGACAACTCGGAACGCGATTCATTGTTCGAAGAAGCAGCGAAGGTCATTGTGTTAAGTCAACAAGGATCTGCCTCTCTTCTTCAACGCAAGCTGAAATTGGGTTATAACAGAGCAGGCCGATTGATAGACCAATTGGAGGCTGCAGGACTTATAGGACCCTTTGAAGGAAGTAAGGCTCGGAAGGTTTTAATACCGGACGAGATAGCTTTGGAACAGTTCTTGAAAAACCTGCGTGATTAATAAAAAAACAAAATGAAAAATCTATTTTTAGCGTTCGCACTTTTAGCGACCTTCTCTCTTCAAGCTCAGACCTCTAAAGAAATCTTAGATAAAATTTCTACCAAAGCCAAAACGTGGGCAACCACATCGTCGGACTTCAGTTCTGAATTAAGCAATCCAAAAACTGGAAAAGTGACCAAGCAAAGCGGCACTGTTAAAGTAAAAGGAAAAAAATACCAACTCGCCCTTCCAGACTATTCTGTTTATTGCGATGGGGCAACTGTTTGGACCTACAACAAAAAATCGAATTCATGTTCCATCGACAATCTAGCCGATGTGAAAGACGGCGGATTCGACCCTTCTGAGATGTACACCATTTGGAACAAAGACTTCAAACACGAAATGAAAAACACAAACGCCACTATTGACGGTGTCGCTTGTTACGAAATTGCATTGTATCCGATAAACCCAAAATCAAAATCATTCCATACCGTAACGCTCTTCGTAGACAAAGCGAAAATGGAATTGGTGAAGGTGAATGTTGTGACTCGCGAGAACGCAAACGTTACCTATAAGATTAAAAACTTCAAAGCAAATCCTGCAATTAGCGAAGGTGACTTCAAGTTCAATCAAGCGGGATTCCCGGGTGTGAAAATGGTGGACAATCGCTTGTAAGCGATTACACAACACGTTTTGATTACGGCGAAGCCGATGACACAACACGTTGTGATGACAATCTCCGATTGATGACCGCAAGCGGATGACGCTACGCGATTTTAGAACGTAAGATGTTTAGCGTTTTCTCTTCTGGTGAATTGGATTCGACTTGGAAGTCGTATTCCCAGGATGCGAATTTCGGTAGGCTCATGAGAATACTTTCTGTTCTTCCTCCGGTTTGAAGACCGAAGAGAGTACCCTTATCACAAACCAAATTAAATTCAACATAACGCCCTCTGCGAAGCAATTGCCATTGCTTCTGCTGTTCGGTATACTCGAGATCCATATTAGCTTCAACAATCGGTAAATAAGCCTTGTTGAAGGTGTGACCCACGGCATTGTTAAATTCCCAAAGGGCTTCCATTGATTTCTCTTCGGAAGGTTTTTGGTAATCGTAAAAAATTCCACCTACCCCGCGCGTTTCGTTTCTATGTGGAATGAAGAAATACTTGTCGGCCCACAACTTAAACTCTTCGTGATTCATGTCGTGAGCTTCACAAACTTTTTTCAATTCACTATGAAAAAAATTGCTTTGCTCTTGATCGATATAAATCGGAGTTAAATCAATTCCTCCGCCAATCCATTGGTCTCCCGCGTCACTTTCGAAGTAGCGCACATTCATGTGTACGATTGGAATTTTGGGTGAAAACGGATGAATAACCAATGACACTCCAGTTGCGAAAAAAGTCTTTGCGTCGGGGTGCATTCGGTCTTTCATCATGGGTGGAACTGGTCCCGTTACTGCCGAGAAATTTACGCCTCCCTTTTCAATCAATGAACCGTTAAGAACACGCGTTCTTCCGCCACCTCCTCCTGCGTGTTTCCATAAATCTTCGCGAAAATCTGAACCGTCGAAGGTTTCTAAAGCTGCGCAAATGCTGTCTTGAATTTCCAATAAATCGTTAACGACTTTCTTCTGAAAAGGCGTTAAACTTATTTCAAGTTGTTCTTCAATCCCCATCGTCCATTCATTTTTTGAACCACATTCACGAATGCATTTTCATATCCAGATTCTGGACCTGTTTT
>JBIKZA010000058.1:0-15099 GCA_044354975.1 Flavobacteriales bacterium | reverse complement strand
ACACTTTGGTAACACGCATTGGAAGATTGGTGAACACCATGGAATCTCACGCTGTAGAGTTTGTAGACATTCTTGATGAACCCATGAACTAATAGGAGGCACCATGAACTTCGGAAGAAAACACAAAGTACATATAGAGTCTGGCATGTCCACACTCTCTGACATTATCTTCATGCTGCTTATCTTTTTCATCATTGCGAGTGCAGGGGCTGTGCAGGAATTGTCTGCACAAATCGATAAGCCACAAGCGGGAAATGGAAAAGAAAATCCAGCAGGAATTTCTGTAACCATTACAAAAGATATGGCCTACAGTTTAAACGGGACTCCGTCTGAAAAAGCAGTCATCTTGAATCAACTTCAAGAGCAGCTGAGTACTTCAGAAGACAAGCGCGTGCTTATACGCGTAGACCGTTCTGTTCCTACCGGAGAAACGATTGAAATATTTTCAGGCATTCAAGCCATCGGAGGAACTCCCTTCATCGCAACTGAAAAAGCAAACTAATGACCGAAGAAAAGAAAAATAAAATTATTGGCGCAGCGGCAAGCGGTGGTACTCACTTGCTTATTTTACTGCTGGTTTTTCTTTTACTCGCCTCTGCTCCTCCAATAGAAAAAGAGGAAGAGCCCGGAGGTGGTGGCGGTGGAAATCCGGCAGGTGAAGGACAAGGCTCGGCAGAAGGAGAGGCCGGCGGTGCAATTGTTCCCGTTGAAATTGCTTTTGCACCCATGCCTGAATCTTATTTGGGGGCCGACATTTCAGCCCCAACTATTTCTGAAAGCAAAACTCCGGTTGATAATCGGAACAAACCTGCAACCGACCGCACACAAACCGCACAAACCAATCCTCAACCTTCAGCCCTCGACAATATGCTGAACCAATTGAATGGTGGTGGCGGAAGTGACGCGAGCAATGGAGGTGGAGATGGAGGAACAGGAGGCGGTACAGGCGGCGGAGATGGAGGCGGAAACGGTCCTGGTTCTGGTAACTATACAGGAACCGGATTTGGAAACGGAACAAGTTGGTCGTTGAAAGGAAGAGGCAACTTAACTCCTCCAAGCACATCTAAAAAGCCAACTGCCAATGGTAAAGTAGTTGTGAGTATTACGGTAGATAAAAATGGAAAAGTGACAAAAGCAACGGTTGTAGATTCAAACATCACTACAGATGTTCCATACAACAACGGGTTGGCCTTGGAAGCAGCACGCAAATGTACTTTTACCGGTTCAAATAGCACAACTCCGCAAACCGGAACAATTACCATTGTGTTGTCTGTAAAATAATCTCGTGACTTACGAAGAAGCCGTAGAATATCTTTTCTCCCAGCTACCCATGTTTCATCGCATAGGCGCTGCGGCATACAAACCCGACATCGGAAACATTTCACAACTAAGTGCAGATCTTGGAAATCCGCATTTGAAATTTCCTGTCGTGCACATCGCCGGCTCAAACGGAAAAGGATCCACCTCTCACCTCATAGCATCCGTTTTAATGGAGGCTGGATACAAAGTAGGACTCTTCACTTCGCCGCATCTCAAAGACTACAGAGAACGCATTCGTGTAAATGGAAAAAAAATAGATCCTTCGTTTGTTGCGAACTTCGTTGAGCAATCGAAAGAAAGTTGGAAAAGCATAGAGCCTTCCTTCTTCGAAATAACCACTGCCCTCGCCTTTCACTACTTCGCAGAGCAAAAAGTCGACATTGCAATTATTGAAGTGGGTATGGGAGGAAGACTCGACAGCACAAATATTGTTCAGCCGCTAGTCACCGCTATTACTTCCATAAGCAAAGACCACACACAATTTCTCGGAGATACGCATGAACTCATTGCGCGAGAAAAGGCCGGAATCATAAAACAGAACATTCCAATCGTTCTTGGCGAATTACCCATTGAAGCGAAAACCGAAATTGAAAAAATAGCTCACGAGAAAGATTCCAACATCATTGACAGCACAATTTTAAACGCTCCAAAATCAGCGCTTGAAGGCAGTTACCAATTATTCAACGAACGCACCGCATTCGGAATATTACAAGAACTTCAAAAATCAAATTGGAACATTTCTGAAGAACATATTCAATCTGGATTTCTTCGTGTTATTGAAAACACCCATCTCATGGGACGTTGGCAGGTGATTGGAAACGCGCCACTAACTGTTGCCGAAGTGGCGCACAACGAAGAAGGAATATCATTTCTTTCACAGAAAATAAAATCACTCACGTTCAAAAAACTTCACATGGTCATTGGAATGGTGAACGACAAAGACCATTCACAAGTCTTGTCACTTTTACCGAAAGAGGCGGAATACTATTTCGTCCAAGCCGATATTCCTCGCGCTCTTCCGAAAGAAGAACTTCAAATAAAAGCTTTAGAATTTATGTTGAAGGGAAACTGCTACCCGAACGTTCATTCGGGTTTGAAGGCAGCACTCGAAAACAGTTCAGCGAACGATTTAGTCATTGTCACAGGTTCTATTTTCACTGTGGCTGAAATTCTTCCGGAAGAAGATTAGTCCAACACACTCGACTGAATGTGCTGCAGACCGGCGCGCATAAGAGGTGTCTTTCCAAAAACGGCGTAGAAGGTTTCTTCTGTCATTTCCTTCCATTCACTTTTTGAAAGATTCAAGCGTTCTGGTTCAGCAAAAAAACGAGGCTCGTTGTGATGAATAGAAAAGCGATTCCAAGGACAAACATCCTGACAAACATCGCAACCAAATGCCCAATCGTCGAGCTTTTCCTTCCATTCACTTGGAACATTTTCCTTCAATTCAATGGTGAAATACGAAATGCACTTACTTCCATCTACGATTTTATCTCCAACAATAGCCTCGGTAGGACAAGCGTCTATACAGGCTGTACATGTTCCGCAATGATCGGTCACAATCGTATCGGCATCTAAATTCAAATCAAGAATTAATTCAGCTAAAAAGAAAAAAGAACCCTTCTGTTTTGAAATCAAATTGCTGTTTTTTCCAACCCAACCTAATCCAGATTTAGCGGCCCAAGCCTTTTCCAACACAGGCGCACTATCCACGAATACCCTTCCTCCTACTTCACCTATTCGCTCACGAATAAGTTCAACAAATTGGAATAATTTGTCTTTGACTACAACGTGATAATCTTCTCCCCAAGCGTACTTCGAAATTTTAGGCGCGTCAATAGATTGATTTTCCTTCGGATAATAATTGAACATCAGCGAAACAACACTCTTCGCACCGGGAACTAGCAAGGTTGGATCCAATCGTTTATCGAAATGTCCTTCCATGTAACGCATTTCACCGTGCATGTTCTGTTTCAGCCATTGCTCGAGACGTGGCGCTTCCTCCGATAAATACTCTGCCTTAGAAATACCACAATGCGCAAATCCCAATTGGCTTGCAATTTCTTTTACAATGCGGGTATGTTCCGATTGATTCAACACTAGAACAACTCGCCAGGATTATTTCTAATCTTTCCCAAATGCTTGTAGGTAAGATCTGTCAATTGCCTCCCTCGCGGAGTTCGGGTTAAGAAGCCCTCTTGAATGAGAAATGGCTCGTAAACTTCTTCAATAGTTCCCGCATCTTCTCCAACAGCAGTAGCTATTGTTGTAAGTCCCACAGGCCCTCCATTGAACTTGTTCATCATGGTCATCAATATCTTGTTGTCCATTTCATCGAGTCCCAAGGTGTCCACATTCAATGCGTTCAATGACATTTGAGTAATGTTAATCTCAATTGTTCCATCGCCCTTAATCTGAGCGAAATCTCTAACACGACGAAGCAGTGCATTTGCAATACGCGGAGTACCGCGACTTCTACGCGCTATTTCAAAAGCTGCATCTGGCGTAATTGGAATTTTCAAGATTGCTGAGCTACGCTCAACAATATCTGTCAAAGTCTTCGAATCGTAATAAGAAAGTCTTGCATTAATTCCGAAACGCGCGCGCAAAGGAGCAGTAAGCAAACCGCTTCGGGTAGTGGCGCCAACAAGAGTAAACGGATTCAAATTAATCTGAACCGAACGAGCGTTCGGCCCTGTATCAATCACCAAGTCAATACAAAAATCTTCCATGGCGCTGTAGAGATATTCTTCTACAACAGGACTCAAGCGATGAATTTCATCAATGAACAAAACATCATTCGTTTCAAGATTCGTGAGTAATCCTGCAAGATCTGCGGGCTTATCAAGTACGGGACCTGAAGTGGTTTTAATTCCCACTCCCATTTCCAACGAAACTATGTACGCCAAGGTTGTTTTACCCAAGCCAGGAGGTCCGTGAAGCAATACGTGATCTAAAGATTCGCCACGCAATTTAGCGGCCTGTACAAAGATTTGCAGGTTATCAAGTACTTGTTTCTGACCCGTAAAATCTTCAAACGATTTGGGTCTCAGGACTCGTTCTAAATCCTTATCTGTAGTGCCCTCAGCCTCGTCTCTTATATCGAAATCGTCGCTCATAAATTCTAATTAGACTCAATTAATTTTTTCCCCATTTCATCTAAATGAAACAATTCAGCCCAACCGTATGGGTTAAGACTTAAACGCAACACAAAGTTGGGTGAAGTTAAGGGTTGATCAATGGACTTGTTATTCTCTAACATAATTCTATAACCGAAGCCTGCTCCCACCTCAAATAAATTCGCAATATCATAACTGAAGCTCATGGCGGGTTCATAAAGAATCACGCGCCCTTCATTTAATTTAATCCGATTTCCTTCAGCATCATTATACTTCAAAAAGCTCTTTCCAAAACCTAATTGAATAGGAAGTGTGCCCTTCCAATGACCGCTTTTAAAAAAATCCAATTCTGCATAAGGACCAAAATAACGCAGCTCGAATTCACTGAGATTATTAACACCTTGAACATTTACATTCTTATAAACTCCATTGGAAAGCCAATTGTATCCGACACCTAAAACAAGTATCTCATTGAATTCGGCGCCAACCTTTAGCGCCTGGGTATTGAATGTCCTTCCACCTATGAATGTACCCCATGTGTCCCATTTAGCAGTGGCCTTTGGCTTTTCATCAAACACTCCTTTGAATGAATTTTGAAGATTAACGGGTTGAGCCAAAAGGGTTATCTCGGCAGCGCAAAATAATATGACAAAAAAAATCCGCATCGTTCTAAGATACGGATTTTTTAATTTATGAATGCTAATCATTAATGTGCGTGTTCTCCTGGCTTCAATGGAACAACTTGTGGAACGAAATCCTCCTCGTGTTCTGGGTTTGAATAATCATAAGCCCAACGGTGAACTTCAGGAAGTGCACCTGGCCAGTTTCCGTGAATGTGTTGAACTGGGGTCGTCCACTCTAACGTGTTCGACTGCCATGGGTTCTGTGAAGCCTTCTGACCGTAGAATATACTATGGAAGAAGTTCACGAGGAACAATATTTGTGCGGCACCACCTACAAGAGCAAAAATACTGATGTACGGATTCAAATCCATAACCCAATCTAAGAATTCAAATTCTGAGAAACTGTAGTAACGACGAGGAGCGCCTGCCATACCAATGAAGTGCATTGGGAAGAATACTCCAAAACCGCAAACTAAGGTTAACCAGAAGTGAGCATAGCCCAACTTGGTATTTAACATTCTTCCGTACATCTTAGGGAACCAGTGATAAACACCAGCGAACATTCCGAAGATCGCAGACATACCCATTACGATGTGGAAGTGAGCGACAACAAAATACGTGTCGTGAACGTTCACATCTAAAGCAGAGTCAGCCAAGATAATTCCTGTCAAACCACCTGTAACGAACGTACTTACCAAACCAATACTGAATAACATAGCAGGAGTGAAACGTACATTTCCTTGCCAAAGCGTAGTTATGTAGTTGAACGCCTTCACTGCCGATGGAATTGCAATTAACAATGTCGTGAACACGAATACAGACCCTAGGAATGGATTCATACCTGTGACGTACATGTGGTGACCCCATACAATGAATGACAAGAATCCAATCGCTAAGATTGATCCAATCATAGCCTTATAACCGAAGATTGGCTTGCGTGAATTGGTAGCTATTACCTCAGAAGATATTCCTAATGCAGGAAGCAATACGATGTATACCTCAGGGTGACCTAAGAACCAGAACAAGTGTTGGAACAACAACGGCGATCCGCCAGTCACATCCAACGCCTCTCCTTGAATGAAGATATCAGACAAATAGAATGCTGTTCCCATACTTCTGTCCATCAAAAGAAGAACAACAGCAGAAACCAATACAGGGAATGAAAGAACTCCTAAAATTGCAGTAACAAAAATGGCCCATATCGTCAATGGAAGACGAGTCATTTTCATTCCTTTAGCACGAAGGTTAATAATGGTTACCACGTAGTTCAAACCACCCAAAAGTGAAGAGGCTACGAACAAGACCATTGAAATTAACCACAATGTCATACCCATTCCAGAACCTGGCATCGCTTGAGGTAATGCTGACAATGGCGGGTAGATTGTCCAACCACCCGATGCAGCTCCACCTTCTACAAACAAAGAAGCCAACATAATTATACTCGACACCGCAAAAAACCAATACGATAGCATATTCAAAAATCCTGAAGCCATGTCGCGAGCTCCAATTTGAAGTGGAATAAGTAAGTTCGCAAACGTTCCTGATAATCCTCCGGTTAATACGAAGAATACCATGATTGTTCCGTGAATCGTTACCATCGCCAAATAAGCGTTACGATCTAAGATTCCATCTGGTGCCCATTTGTCACCTAAGAATGCATTCAAGATTTGGAACTTCTCTCCTGGCCATCCCAATTGAAGACGGAAGAAAATGGATAACATTACAGCTACGACTCCCATTACGATTGCCGTAATTAAGAACTGCTTTGAAATCATTTTATGATCCATCGAGAACACATACTTCGATATGAAGCTCTCCTTGTGATGGTGATGACCGTGGTCTTGTGCGTGCGTGTTTTCAGTTGCTTCCATGATTATCTCTTATTATTTAGCGCCCATTGCTGTGGCTAAAGTATCTTTTTTAGGTTCGTTTGCTAAAGTTGTATCCGCTGCTTCTTTTACTTCAGGGGCTTTAAACATTTTTTGTTTAGTAACCCACGCATTGTAATCTGCCTCGCTTTCAACAACAATTTTCATTTGCATGTTGAAGTGAGCCGCCCCACAAACCTTATTACAAAGAAGAATGTAGTTGAAAGAATCATTACCCGTAATCTTACGCATTTCCGCGGTTGTTACTGTTGGCGTCATTTTCATACGAGTTGCTACCCCAGGGACCGAGTTCATTTGTGATCGGAAGTGAGGCATATATGCTGAGTGAATAACATCTTGTGAACGGAAAATAAACTCAATCTCTTTGTTTACCGGAATGTGCATTTCACCTTTCACCAAACGGTCATCGTTTCCAGATTCCCATGTGCTTATTCCATTAACGCTGTTCTCATCTATGTCTGCAATGCGCTGTTTATGTCGCTTCAATCGGCTAACCTTATCTTCCAAAGTAGCTACGTAGCTCTCTGGCATCAAAGGCATAAGCTTATTTTCGGCCAACTGATGTTCAACATTTTCAATTTGGGCATCCAACTCGTCCATCTTAGCACGAATTCCTTCTTTTGTTACAAGACCAAGCGGATTAGAAGTACTAATCAAATTATAACTTGCCGTACCAAAGGTTTTGTTTTCACCAGGATAACGAGCCGTCCAATCGAATTGTCTGCTGTATAATTCAATTTGAATAGCATCAGCAGAAGCAGGACCTGTAATCTTGTTCCAAGTAATAAGACCATACACAATAACGAAGGCCAACAAAACACCCGGAACCAAAGTCCATAGCATCTCCAAGCGATTGTCATGTGCGAAAAACTTTGCTTTTCTTCCCTTTTTAAATTGATATTTCCAAGCAAAGTAGAAAAGGAAAAAGTTGACGATGAAAAAGGATACCGTCACCATCCAAATATTGACATTCATCAATTTATCTACATCCACTCCGTGCTCAGAAGCCGCTACCGGCAGGTAATCTCCGTATCTCACATACAGGAATACAGTTCCTACAAAGAATAAAAACATCCAGACTAACATCAAGTTAGCATTCAGTTTATTGTCGGCCGCAGAGATCTCCTCCTCTTTGTTCTTTCTTAACGAACGGCTCAATTCATACACTTTAGTCAATTGCGCTATGGCAATTACTGCAAGTATGATCACTAAAAGAATTAGTAGTTTCATTTGACTATCTTTTTTTTCTTACGATTCTATTAAATGTGATGGTTTTCGCTTTCTTGTAGGAAAGGATGGTTCTTCGGAATAAGAGGAGCCTTGGTTAAGGTGGTTAACACCACACGCAAGAACAATCCTAAAAATCCGAGTAACATTCCAATTTCGAACCACCAACCGAAATTTGCATGGTGGCCTTCACCAAATCCCCATAACAAATGTCCGTGAATGGTTCCAGGAATAACAGCTAAATACAAATCTGCAAAGTGACCAATTAAAATAATAACTCCCACTCTTGTTAAATACTTCGTGTTACGTTTTGCATCACGAGAAATCAATGTGTAAAAAGGAACAACAAAGTTCACTGCGAAAATCGTCCACATAAGAATCATGTAGTGATCATAACGCTCCTTGAAGTAAGTGATCTCTTCTGGAATATTTGAATACCAAATCAACATGTATTGGCAGAACCACAAGTAGCTCCACAACATTGATATAGCGAACATCCATTTACCCATATCGTGAATATGAGATTCGTTCATCATAGCGTAATATCCTTTTCCACGCAACCAAACCAAGATTAACGTCGCCATAGTCATAGCTGTCACCCACATTCCAGAGAAGATGTACCATCCGTACATTGTGCTGTACCAGTGTGTGTCGATAGACATTAACCAATCCCAAGCCATTGTAGAGGAGAATACAGCGAACAACACCAAGAATGTTGCACCTTTCTTATACATCTTGTAGTGAATCTCAGTTCCTCCAACAGCATCTTCTTGCAAAGACCACTTTCGGAAATAACGAGCAAATCCAACAAAAACGGCAGCATATGCAACCACTCTTAACCAGAAGAACCATGGAGTAAAGTATGCCTGCTTTCCAGCTATAATCTCGTCGTAATTTTCACTAGCAGGATCGTAAACAGATGAATCCATCCAATGGTACAAATGATGTCCGTGAAATTGTCCAACCAATAAAACCAAAACAATCACACCTAAACCGTATGGGATGTATGAAAAAATTGCTTCAAACAAACGCTTCAATAATGCTGACCAGGCAACCTCAGCAGCATACTGAAGAGAATAGAAGAATAAAACTCCCAATGCAATAGCAAAGAAGAAGAATCCGCTGATTAACAACATTGCCCACCAGTATTGGTGATGATCTGTTTTATCAGCAAACCATCCTAGCAAAGCCGAAACTCCACCAATGGCCATCAATGCCGTCGTCCACATTTTAGTTTGTGACGGAAATTGGAATTGTAATTTATCCTGTGACATACGTTATTCCTTCTAGTTCTTATTATTTTGTTGAATCTGCTGCTGCTTCCGCAGAGGCAACCTTTAACATTCCCTTCGCATCAAACTCAGGCGTAGCAATGCCTTTTTGAAGACACTTCACCCACTCCAAAATCTGCCAACGCTCTTTTTGATTCAATTGAGAAGCATGTGATCCCATTAATCCTTTTCCATATTGAAGGGTATGGTACATCTTCCCTTCTTCTAAATCTTTCAACTTAGTTGCATAATCAGGAATACCAGCGATCAAACCATTCTTTGAAATGGCTCCGTCACCGTGACCCTCTTTACCATGACAATGTTGACAGAAGATTAAGTACAAACGTTTTCCTTCTTCAATGTTTACTTTGTTTGCAAGCAATGGTGAATGAATTTCACGTGCGGCTCTTGAATAGCCTGTCGTGTCATTAGGCAACGCGTATGGCATTCCAAACACAGCATCATCACCTGCATAGGCAATACTTCCCTTTGCAGGAATGCGCGACAACACGGCTTGAACTCCCGCTTCGTCCTTCTGACTCTGCGTCCAATCCATGTGTTTATTTGATCCGTAATCTACGTACGCTTCCAATGCAGGAGAGCGATACATATCTGGCATGTATTCTACACCAGGAGAATTCGTGTCTACACCACAAGAAGCAAATGCAATTGCTACTGTGATAGCCGAAAATGTGTTTAGTAGGGGACGCTTCATCTTAACAGTCCTTTATGCTTAATTCAAAAACTTCAGTTGCACGTATTTTTTCTTCCAAATCAGATACAGAGAATGCGTGATTATCTTCTGTAACAATTTCAATTACAAACTTATCGTCTGTAGTTCTTGGATCTGGATTAGAGGCTGGCATTCCTGGAAGAGTTCCGTTACGCAACAAATATGTTATTGCCATACCGTGGGCTGCGCAGAACACCGAAAATTCAAAAATAATTGGAACGAATGCCGGTGCATTTTCAATCCATGTAAAGCTCGGCTTACCTCCAATATTCATAGGCCAATCATGAATCATGAAGTACCATGTCCCTAAGATTGCCAATAATGTTCCAGTAGTTGCATACATGAACGATGCAATTGCTAAGCGGGTACGCTTAACTCCAATGATTGGATCTATTCCGTGCACAGGAAAAGGAGAAAATACATCTTTCACCTGAACTCCTTGTTTTACCAACACCGTAGCCGCATCCAACAACTTTTGGTCGTCGTCGTACATTACGTGAAATACTTTATTTGCCATTGCCTTAATAGTTCAGTTTTTAATGTTTGTCTGCGTTCTTGTAGCTTTCGCCCGAAACTTTTAAGATTGTCTTCAATTCATTCAACGCTAAAACAGGGAAGTAACGCGCGAACAACAAGAACAAAGTGAAAAAGATTCCGAGGGTTCCAACGAAAAATCCAATGTCAGTTACACTTGGGTGAAACTCCCCCCAAGCTCCTGGCGTGTAATCACGGTGAATAGAAGTCACAATGATTACAAAACGCTCGAACCACATTCCAATGTTTACTACAATAGACAACAAGAACGTTGCAGTTAAACTTGTTCTAATTTTCTTGAACCAGAACAACTGTGGAGAGATAACGTTACATGTCATCATCATCCAGTAAGCCCAACTGTATGGTCCAGAGAAACGGTTGATGAATGCGTATGATTCGTACTCAACACCACTGTACCAAGAAATAAATAACTCCGTTAAATAAGCAACACCTACGATAGAGCCCGTTACAATGATTACAATATTCATGTATTCAATGTGAGCAATGTTTATATAAGCCTCAAGACGCATGGTCTTTCTCATAATCAACAACAGCGTCAATACCATTGCAAATCCTGAGAATACCGCTCCAGATACGAAATAAGGAGGGAAAATTGTTGCGTGCCATCCCGGAACTATTGATGTAGCAAAGTCCATCGATACAATCGAGTGAACCGAGAATACAAGAGGGGTAGCAATACCTGCAAGAACTAAAGATACCTCCTCGAAACGTGTCCAGTGCTTAGCACGTCCAGACCATCCGAAAGAAAGAATTCCATAAATCTTCTTTGGAAGTGGCTTAACCATACGGTCGCGAATGGTCGCGAAGTCAGGAATTAAACCAATGTACCAAAACACCAACGATACAGAGAAGTAGGTCGAAATCGCAAATACGTCCCACATCAATGGTGAGTTAAAGTTCGGCCAAAGTGAACCGAATTGGTTCGGCAATGGAAGTGTCCAGTATGCCTGCCATACACGTCCCATGTGGAATACAGGGAATAACGCAGCCATCAATACAGCGAAAATGGTCATCGCCTCCGCTGAACGGTTAATAGCCATTCTCCAACGTTGACGGAAAAGTAACAATACCGCTGAAATCAATGTTCCTGCGTGACCAATACCAACCCACCAAACGAAGTTGGTGATATCCCATGACCAACCAACGGTCTTGTTCAATCCCCATGCTCCAATACCCGTACCTACTAGGTACATGATTGACCCTACTCCATACAATGCAATAACTGCAGCGATAGAGATAGCAATTTTCCACTGACGAGGTGCTTTGCCTTCAATTGGACCAACAACATCGTTCGTGATGTCATGGTAGGTCTTGTGACCAAGAATAAGGGGTCTGCGAATAGCTGCTTCTTTTATCATGGCTTATGCTTCAGTTTCTTCTAGGTTTCTAACTTTTGTCATGTAGAATACGTTTGGCTGAATTCCAACTTCTTCTAATGAATGGTATGAACGATTGTTCTTCGAACGCTCTGTGTTCTCTGATTTTGTATCGTTCAAATCTCCGAACACAATCGCATGCGTAGGACAAGCCTCGGCACATGCGGTAACGATTGATCCGTCTTGAACAGGAGTACCGTCTTTCTTAGCAACCAACTTACCCGCCTGGATACGTTGCTGACACATGCTACATTTCTCCATTACACCGCGTGTACGAACTGTAACATCTGGATTCAATACCCAACGAAGACTTTCATCTTGTGATGGATTGAAGTTTGCAAACTTATCGTTTGTTACATAGTTGAACCAGTTGAAACGACGAACTTTATATGGACAGTTGTTTGCGCAGTAACGTGTACCAATGCAACGATTGTATGCCATGTTGTTCAAACCTTCATTACTGTGTGTTGTTGCAGCAACAGGACAAACAGTTTCGCAAGGAGCGTGGTTACAGTGCTGACACATCATTGGCATGTGAACAGTACGTGGATTCTCTTCTGGATTCTCCATTTCGCGGTAAGCACCAATTGCACCCTTGCCTGTAGCCTCCTCCGTTTTTTCCAACGTCTGAGATAAATCAATAGGTTGGTATTCTGAAGAGAAATAACGGTCAATACGCATCCAGTGCATGTCACGGTGACGACGAACTTCGTCTTTACCTACGACAGGAACGTTGTTCTCTGTATGACAAGCTGTAATACAAGAACCGCAACCGATACAAGAAGACAAATCAATTGTCAATCCCCAACGGTGTCCAGCCCCTTCTACAGGATGATCTCTATACAAATCAAATTCTTTAACCGGCTTGCGGTCTGCTGGATTAATCTTACCATCTCCATTCACATCTTCGTGAACAGGTAAGGTTGGAACCAAATTCCATGAAGCTGTTCCTTTTTCAGCTTCTTTCTCAGCCAAATATTTACCTAAAACTGTCTCTCTAACAACTGAATCACGACCCATTACGGTGTTGTGAAGTTGTGTTGAAGCCAATTCATATGTTTCTTCTGTTACTTCTATAGCGGCAGTACCAATATATTGACGAGTGGTAGATGTTGAAACGAACTGGAAAGCATTCTGACCAATGGTCTTCGGCGTTCCGTTTTCATTCATCTCATATTCACCATTGGCAGCTGTTTGGAAAGCTGCCTTACCAATTTTCTCATTGTTCGCACCACGACCATATCCTAATGCGATTCCAATGGTTCCTGGCTTTTGACCCGGTGTTGGACAAACCGGAAGGGTTACTGTCTTACCGTTAATCGTTACTTTAACCACAGATGCAGGATCATCCTGAGCGATGTATGAATTCAAATTCAAACGCTTAACATCTGTTGGGGACATAGCTACGTAATTGTCCCAGGTTACCTTGGTAATTGGGTCAGGCGTCTCTTGAAGAACGGGGTTGTTGGCATAATCACCAGCACCAATGGTTACCTTCTGGTAGAAGCTAACTTCCCACTCCCCTGATGCCATTGAACTTGCGTTCGATAAAGCGGTAGCTAAATCATAGCTAACCGGAGATGCTGCAATCACTGGGGCTGAAATTGCAGCTGCTGCAACAACCACAGGAGCTGCTTCAACAATAACATTTCCAACTGGAGCAACAGAAACAACCACCGGTGCATTCTCTGCAACTGGCAACGCTACGTTGTGCGTAGTTCCGTTGTGAATACTCATGTTAAACAAGTCTGAAGTCAAACCTGCATGAGTTCCTTTGATATAATCGTAATAAGATGTTGAATTACCAGACCAACGCAACAGACTTTCTTGTGCAGAACGTGTGTTGTATAAAGGTGTAATCGTTGGTTGAACGAAATCAATTCGCCCAGCCATTGGCTCTAAATCGTTCCATGACTCTAAGTAATGGTGATCTGGAGCATTGTAAGTCACATTCGCTGAAGTCTCATCGGCATAACCGTTGAAGCTAACAACCGTTGCTACTTTACCCATGGCAGCTTTAAATCCAGCTGCATCTGCGTAAGAATACCCAGGATTCGCTCCGTAAACGATTAACGCGCCCACTTGACCATTGTTCATTTCAGCAACCAAACGATCCATTGCGGCATCGTCTCCTTGGAAGAAATTAACTGGCTTGTCAGCGTTTAACGTGGATCCGTAGTTTCTTAATGCGTTGTTAATTGCGCAAACGATTGATTGAACATCTACGTTGTTGCTTCCCGCAACAACAATGCTTTCACCTGCATTCGCTTTTAACTCTTCAGCAATGCGAGCAATGCGAGAAGAATCTAAACCTGCAACTTCAGCGCTTCCGCCTTTGATTGCATTGTACAATGCAGCAACAACAGCACCTTCTTGTGAAGGTTTAATTGGAATACGAACGTCTGCGTTCGATCCTGTCAATGACATAGTAGCTTCAAACTGATAATGCTTACTCATCCATTCGCCTTCTGGGCGACGTGTTGAGGCATAAGCACCTTGGAACAAGTTCGAAGACATCCATGTGCCCAAGAAATCTGCTCCAACAGAAACAATTGTTTTTGCTTTTGAAAAATCTATGGCAGGAATAACTTCCTTACCCAAAACATTCTTATGAGCCAAACGCATACCTTGGTATGAAATGGCATCCCACTGAATGTGCTGAACCTTTCCAGTATATTTTGCAGAGAACTCAGCGATTGCACGCTTAGCACTCGGACTAATTACAGTATTAGATAGAATTCGAATAGAAGAAGCACTTGCCAATGCAGAAGAAATTTCAGCATCTATTGTGCCCCAATCGCTAGAAGCACCAGCTTTCATTGGGCCTTGAAGACGAGCGCTATCGTAAAGTCCCAATACAGAAGCATTGATTCTTGATGAAACTGCTCCGCCACCGATTCCGTGTTCTTTGTTTCCTTTAATGAAGATTGGACGACCCTCGCGTGTTTTAACAAACAAGTTCGCATACTCATTTCCATCATAGAAA
>JBIKZA010000057.1:0-15175 GCA_044354975.1 Flavobacteriales bacterium | reverse complement strand
GCTTTTGCTCTTCTGGGGTCAAATTCTTTTTGTACTCTTCATATTTCTTCTCGTCTTCAGGAGTTACAGCATACGGATTATCGTCGTTGTATTTATCGCGGGTAACAGGATTCTGATCTACGATTGGAATAATTCCTTCTTGCTTGTCGCGAGTTAAGGAAATGTCTGCAGGTTGTGCATCGGCTTTCGCTTTCAACAATGCCTTTTCAACTTTTGGGTCGTGACCGTTGATGGTGAACTCGCGAACGCTTTTCAAGTTCATGTCGCAATGCTCTGTGGTGTAGAACCATCCTCTCCAGAACCAATCTAAGTCAACAGCACTTGCATCTTCCATGCTGCGGAAGAAATCCTCTGGGGTAGGGTGTCTGAACGCCCATCTTCTGCAATACTCTTTGAACGCATAGTCAAACAACTCTCTTCCCATAATGGTTTCGCGAAGAATGTTCAATCCGGTTGCAGGCTTTCCGTAAGCATTGTTTCCAAATTGATAAATACTTTCAGAGTTGGTCATAATTGGAGACATCTTCGTTTTGTCACCTTTCATGTAGTCGACGATGTTTCTTGCTGGACCGCGACGAATAGGGAATTCACGATCCCATTCTTTTTCTGCCAAATATTCGCAGAAGGTGTTCAACCCTTCGTCCATCCATGTCCATTGACGCTCGTCGCTATTGATAATCATCGGGAAGAAGTTGTGTCCCACTTCGTGAATGATAACGGACAACATACCGGTTTTTGTTCCTTCGCTATACGTCCCATCGGCTTCAGGTCTTCCACCGTTGAAACAAATCATTGGGTATTCCATTCCAATCCATTTCGCGTGAACGCTAATAGCAACCGGATAAGGATAGTCTATTGTGTGCGCGCTGTATGACTTCAAGGTGTGTGCAACAACACGCGTGCTGTATTGCTCCCAAAGAGGATTTCCTTCTTTCGGATAGAAGCTCATAGCCATTGGTTTCTTACCGTTAATGTCCACCGACTGCGCATCCCAAATGAATTTTCTTGAAGTTGCAAAAGCGAAGTCGCGAACGTTTTCAGCTTTGAACACCCATGTCTTCATGGCTTTCTCATGTCCTTTCTCACGCGTAATGGCTTCGTCTTGTGTGCAAATGATGACAGGCTCAGTGCTTGTTTTCGCTTTGTTGTAACGTGCAAGTTGATCGGCAGTCAAAACGTCTTTCGGATTTTGCAATACCCCTGAAGCCGCTACAATGTGGTCTGAAGGAACAGTTAATGCTACTTCATAATTTCCGAAATCAAGCGTGAATTCACCCGATCCCAAAAACTGTTTGTGCTGCCATCCGCTGTAATCCATGTATGCAACCAAACGCGGATAGTACTGCGCAATCGTGTACAAGTAGTTCTTATCGGTATCGAAATATTCGTAACCGCTTCTTCCGCCCAAACGCATGCGGTCGTTGATGTTGTAGTTCCAATTAATTTGGAAAGAATAAGATTGTCCAGGTTGAATAGGCTTCGGCAAGTCAATGCGCATCATAGTCTGATTCACAATGTAAGGCAAGTCTTTTCCAGCCGCATCTGCGACTTTATCCAACTTAAACCCTCCGTCGAACCAAGGGTACAAATCAATGAGGTCGTTGGTTTGCATTTGATCGCTAATCTTCATTTGCTCAATCTTCGCGGTGTTGTTGTCTTTCGCGTAGATGTTCTGATCGAGCTGAATCCACAAGTAATACAACACATCCGGAGAGTTGTTGTGATACGTGATGGTCTCTTCACCATGAATTTTTTGAATGTCGTCGTCTAAACGAATCTTCATTTTATAATCGACTTGCTGCTGCCAGTAGTCTGTTCCCGGAGCACCGCTTGCTGTGCGATAGGTATTCGGAGTGGCCATTTCATCGGGACCCAATTGACGAAACTTATCGTTCCAAGGATTCACCTGTGGCTGTGCAAAGGCGTTGAAGAAGGCAACAGATAAGACGGTTGCAGCAAAAAATTGACGAAGGTTTAATTTCATAGCGGTGCTAAAATACGAAAGGAGAGGGGTTTATTTGGAAAGAAAATCTTCCAAATCTCGCCCTGTTGCTTTGGCTATTTCGTGCGAATATGAAAAGCCCTGAAACTGTTCAACCGCCTGAATTCCGCGAGTAGCATTGAGTAGCCAAACTTCTTGAGCAGCTTGAAGGTTGGAAACTTGACAAGGTTTTTCAATCAAAACCTTTCCTTTTGTTTGAAGCATTTCCTTCAAGGCGTTCTTCATGGTGCTGTCTACACATCCGCTTGAAAGCGGAGGAGTGAACAACTGATCTTCTTCCATCCACACCAACGAACTCCAAGTTCCCTCGGCTATTTCATTTTTAATATTTGGAAGTAGACATTCGTTCCATAGCTTTTCTTTCGCTTCCATGGCCGCTAATACATAAGGCAATGCGTTCAAAGATTTAATGTGTGAAAACCGATGTGTATGCAAAACGCTTTGCTCTGAAATACCTACTTCCTTCAACAAAGAAAAATAAGAACCGAATGATTGCTCGGTGACTTCAATCAAAAAATTCATTTCATTTTGAATGGGGTTGTATCGTCCTTCACCGGATCTGAAGAATGTTACGCGTGCAATTCCAGATTCAATGTTGTTTAACTGAAAGGTCTGTCCAATCAGCATTTCGATATTTGAAAATGAAAATGTCGAAGGTTCGAACTTAAAAAGATTGTTCGAGACTTCTATGCGTTGCAAATGATACCTGAAAAGTGGAATGCGATTGTGTTCGAAACGAATGGTTTCGAAAAATCCATCACCGTAACGAAAGGCGCGATTGGTGCGAACATCGAGAAGAAGTTCAGATTCCTCTATGAATTTTCCGTTCGAACAAATCAACATTTTAAAGTGCTTTTATGTATTCTAACAAGTCGCCGTTCTGCTTCATTTGAATTCCGAGAACACCTGCTGCATTCGCGCACATCACATCGCGGTCGCGATCTCCAATCATAACACTCGCATCTTTGTCGAACTTATACTTCGCACAAGCGCGCTCTACCCAAAGGCCCGCAGGCTTGCGCGAAAGGGAGTTGCAGATATCTGGATGATGAACAGAGTAGAAGAACTCCAAAATTTCAACGTTGTTCTTTTTGCATTCCGATTGGAAAAAATCGTGAATGCGATCCACTTCTTCTTTGGTATAAAGTCCGCGAGAAATTCCAGCTTGATTCGTAACCACCACCAACTCGAATCCTTTTGAAACGGCTAACTGCAAAGCTTCCATGACCGTTGGTAGAATTACGAATTCGTCGAGCGAATAGGTGTAATCTCCAGGATCATGATTAATAACGCCATCTCTGTCTAGGAACAATGCTTTTCTCATGTTACACTATTTCATTCGTGCAGTCTTCAGGTAGTTTCCAATGAATGCTTTTTCAGTAAAACCAAAATCGGCAACCGCTAAAAATACCATCTCCTCGTTGCTCAAATTCTGCGACTGGTGCAACGCCCATCTTGGAATATACACAATGCTTCCCGGATGAACAGGAACTGTAACGTCATCAATCAAGACTTGCCCGCTTCCTTTGAAGAATACAAATACAGTCTCGTGAGCATGTTTGTGCAACTCATTGTTTTTATTCGGAGAAACACGGACAATTCGAGGGTCAAGGACTTCCAAAGGAAAATCCAAACGCTCTACGAAGAAATCGACATTCAATTTCTCAACGGTGTTTCTGTACAATTCCTTTCCGCTCTCTTTATCAATGTGGTGTTCAAACAGAGCGTCATCTTCATCGGGCGTTAACGATGTCTTCAGCAAAACAGCATCCGTCAAGGGTTTCAAACGAAGAAACAATACTTGCTCGTAAGTGAAATCCAACAACTCATGCAAGGCCACGTCAACTTCAATGTCTTTCTTTCCCTCCTCAAACAACGCATTTACCTTCAGCTCATCATCGGTCATTAACGCATGAAGGGCCCATTGCTTCTCCGTTGAATTCAACTCAGCAATGAACTCACGCCACTTGTCGGTATCGCTTCTTATCTTGAACGAACGGATGTACGCACCCAAACAATCTTGAACAAAATACTTTTCCTCTTCATCAAAAAAATCACTCTCGTAGGCCTGAATTAAGGGGTGCTTCATAATTATAGTGCGTTCGTTTCCAATTCTAATTTGGTCCAAAATTCAGCGCGAAGGTCAAGCGCAGTTTCCATGCCCTTGCGAACCAACTGCGCATTTTCTTTACTCTGCGAAGCTAGGTCATTTGCTATGGCCAACAAGACTTTTCCGTGTTCATCGTCTACTTCTGTGTGTAAAGGAAAAAAGACATAATCACGAATGGTAAGTTCGGTATGAACAGAAATCGATTCAATAATTGGACGATAAATATGTTTGACTACACTTTCAGTCCCCAGTCCAATGGCCCCAACGGCCTCAGCCTCAGAACAGTTTTCCAAATAAACAAGAAAAGAATTACGCCATGTTTCTACAGCCTCATTCATATTAAATTCAAGTCCAGAAGAAATGGCGATTTTAAATCGATGAAACAAAGTCGGATGAGGAATTCCTAAAACCCATTCATCGTCAATTCCCATCGCACGAATGGCTTTCAAATCATTTTCAGGTAAATGTCCTTTTTCTTCTTCGAGATTTTCAAGCAAATGCGCTTTGTGCGATGGACTCGAGAGTTTGTCAATAACAGCATGTAAGTACTTGGGGAACCATGCGCTGTAACATTCGTACTGACTAGCGAAGTAGGCCAATGCCTTTTTCATGTCTGAAAATTCACCTTGGGAAAGTTTTTGTAAATAAGAATGATGAACAGCCTTGTGTTGTAATGCGATGTCTTCCATACTTTTGTTTCGGTTGCAAATATAATTGCACAGTTTCTAAACATTCTAATTCTTATTTTGTTAAATGAATATGAAAACAATTTATATCGTCGGATTACTAGTCTTAGCCCTTTCTTCTGCAGCGGCTTTGTCAATGCGCAGCAGATGGGAAAAACCTTCAAAACCAATAGGAACAAATAAAATGAGCTTTCACGATTTAACAGTTAATGCCATCGACGGCAAGGTCATGAACATGGCCGATTACAAAGGAAAATATGTCTTGTGTGTGAATGTCGCTTCAAAATGCGGATACACGCCTCAGTACGAAGACCTTGAAAAATTATACCAACAGTACCAGGGTAAATTGGTGATTATCGGATTTCCTTGCAACCAATTTCTTGGACAAGAGCCGGGAACAAGCGAAGAGATTGTTTCATTCTGCCAAAAAAACTACGGAGTTACTTTTCCATTAACAGAGAAAATCGATGTGAAAGGAAAGAATCAACATGGAGTCTACCAATATCTAACACAAAAGGCCTTAAACGGTGTTGCAGATGGCAATGTGAAGTGGAACTTTCATAAATTCTTAATCTCCCCAGAAGGAGAGTGGTTAGCTGAATTCCCATCGGGTGTAAAACCTTTAGATGCAGAATTGACTTCTTTGATTAAATAATTCTATCATGAATTGGAATCAGTTGAACTCGGTTGAGCAATGGAATGCCATGCTTGAATCCGAAGTAAAGTTTGTCGTATTTAAACACAGTACACGCTGCAGTATTAGTACTACTGCATTGTCCCGTTTTGAACGCGATTGGGATACTACTTCTTCAGTGAAGCCTTATTACTTAGATCTTTTAGAGCATCGTAATATCTCAAATGCGATAGCACAAGACACCGGAGTAGAGCACGAGTCGCCACAAGCCATTCTAATTGAAAACGGGAAAGTATTGAAGTTTGCTTCTCACTTATCCATCTACGTCGCCGAACTTCTCGAAGCATAAATCATGTCTTACGTGCTAACCTACATTGCGGAAGGAGAGCATTTGAAGCAAGACTTTAAAATGCGCATAGACGACGCGCAGAAAATTGCACGATCGCTTGTGGCATTCGCCAATACTGTAGGAGGGAGATTACTCATTGGAGTAAAAGACAACGGGAACGTTTCTGGCATTCGTCCGGAAGAAGAGATTCACATGATCATTCGTAGCGCCGAAGAATTTTGTCAGCCGCCCATTCATTTTACACATTCCGTTTGGAAGGTGGAAGGAAAGGCAATTCTTGAAATTCAAATTGAAGAATCATTAGTAAAACCACATTTAGCAAAAGTTGAAGAAGGCTGGAAAGCCTTTGTTCGCGAGCACGATGTTACACTTCCGGCTTCAATCGTTTGGATTGCCATGCAAGAGGTTTCTTCCCAACAAGATTCGAACGAACTCTTCCAAATGTCAGAAAGAGAAGAACAACTTTTTTCTTTGTTGAAACAACAGTCTTTCACATTGAATCAATTGGCTCGAAAGGCAGGCACACCAAGACCTATCTTAATTCGGAAACTAGCGAAACTTATGAAATGGGGAATCGTTATTGAAAACTTCGAACAAGGGAAAGCGACTTATTCATTAAAATAAAAAAAGAGCGGGAAATTCCCGCTCTTCTCACCTTAACTACAATCTAAACCGTCTATGGAAGGTCTAGTTCTTAATGAAATTGAAGTGACTTCCACTTTCAGTAACCACAGAATACATACCTGGAGTAAATGCGTTTGTAGAAATGCTATTCAACGTATTATTCAAAAGTCCGCTAGCTACTAACTGTCCAGAAACATTGTAGATAGAATAGTTCTCAGCAGAAGCTGATTTTCTTTCGATCGTTAATACATCTGTACAAGGGTTAGGATAAGCCTGAACCGAAGAGTTCAAAATATCGTTTACAGATGCTGGTGGCAAAAGAACTGCGTCAATTACATGAACAATTCCATTCCAAGTTCTCAAATCAGCCGCAACAATGTTTGCATTGTTAATCATTGCACCACCCATTGGTAGAGTAATCGTAGTATTGTCACCTTGCAACATTGTAACGTCTTGACCATCTACAAGATCTGTTGAAGCTACTACAGAGCCTACAACATGATAAAGCAAAACATCTGTCAAAGCTGTTGGATTTGCGATTAAAGATTCGATAGTGCCAGCTGGTAAAGCACCAAAGGCACCATCGGTTGGAGCAAACACAGTATAGAAATAATCGTTTTGCAAAGTTCCATCTAACCCAGCAGCAAGAACACCAGTCTCAAGGATGGTATGAACAGGAGAACCTTGAATTGCATCCCAAACGTTATTCGCTATAATACCAGGTGCAATTACAGCATCTATAACGTGCACTACGCCGTTGTCGGTTACAAAGTCAGCAACGATTACTTGCGCTTGATTGATAAATACATCTCCATTTACAATAGAAACAGTGATATCAACGCCAGAAAGTGTTGTAATGAACTGACCGTCTGAAAGATCTGTAGAAAGCGCTACAGATGGAACAACGTGGTAAGTTAATACATAAGTCAATGCGCCATTCGGATCTGCTAAAAGTGCATCAATGATTGGCTGTGGTACCAAGGCGAAAGCCGCATCGGTTGGAGCGAATACAGTGTATGCACCTTCGCTGTCCAATGCACCGTCCAATCCTGCAAGTCCAACTACATCCTCTAATGTGTTGTGGTCCGGTGAGTTTTGAATCACATCCCAAATAGTGTAAAGCTGCGGTGCTGAAGGAATTAATACCTCGTTCACTACGTGAACAACGCCGTTAGAAGCTGCAATGTCAGCAACAATAACTTGGCTTGTTCCATTAATGAAAACACCGTTATTGATTGTTACAGTAATGTCTGCGCCGTTGTACATAGTAGCTATTTGGCCATCAACAAGATCAGTTGATAAGACAGCAGCTCCGCTGAAAACATGGTACAACAAGATGTCAGTCAAAGCAGGAATGTCAGCCAATAGAGCAGCAACCGTTCCAGCTGGAAGCGCATTGAATGCATCATCGGTTGGAGCGAAAACGGTGATAGGGTCAAGCGTGTTTAACGCTCCGTCTAGTCCAGCTGCCAATACTGCCGCTTCAAGCGTAGTGTGGTTCGGAGAGTTTTGAATGATTTCAAAAGCCGTTTGTGCCTGCGATACTGCAAAGCTCAAGGCTAAGGATAGAGAAAGTAATACTTTTTTCATTTTTGTTTAATTTTAGTTATTATTGATTAAACAGAGTTAGGTCGATTGTGTTCATTCAAAACTTACTTTTTTTTAAATTAATGAAAAATGAATGGGTAATTATGTTCTAACCGAAGTGTTGTTAAATAGATTATTTGTTGAAAGAAACATATAATACATGACATTTGTCAGCACTTTATCTGACACTTGCGGTTTTCTTTTGCCTGCGACTCCAATAGATTTGTACTGCCCATGGAAAATAGATTTAATTCAATTTGGAATCATGTCAACGAAGGGATTTTAATTTCTGATAAGTCGGGGAAAATAGTTCTTGTGAATCCGCGCTGCGCTGGCCTCTTCGGCTATTCGGAAGATGAATTGCTGCACATGGCTGTGGATGAACTTATTCCAGATGCAGCTCGGTCTCGACATAAAAAGCATAGAGAGA
The DNA here is from genome assembly GCA_044354975.1 of Flavobacteriales bacterium. Taxonomy (GTDB): domain Bacteria; phylum Bacteroidota; class Bacteroidia; order Flavobacteriales_D; family Sanyastnellaceae; genus CAIZGX01. Next base: position 6,753 of record JBIKZA010000057.1, on the reverse strand, counting down.
ACTACAACGAGAATCCGACGAATCGTTCCATGGGTCAGAACATGACTTTGTATGGATTGAAAAAAGACAGTTCGGTGTTTCCGCTTGAAATATCCTTAAGTCATTACAATTCGCAAGGCGAGATGTTTGTCATCGCCTTCATTGTAGATGCCACCGAGAGATTGAAGTTTCAGGAAGATTTGCAGGTCATGAATAAGCAATTGCTTACGATGAATGAAAATTTAGAGCGGAAGGTTAAGGAACGCACTTTAGTTATACAAGAAGCGTTGAACGATTTAGAGAAGAGCCAAACAGAATTGCGTGAAGGGCTTTTAAAGGAAAAAGAGCTGCACGAAATGAAATCGCGCTTTGTTACCATGGCTTCTCACGAGTTCAGAACGCCACTAACGACCATCCTTTCAAGCGTTTCACTCATTTCGAAATACGTGCAGGAAGAGGAGCAGCATCATCGCGACAAACATATTCAGCGGGTAAAGAATTCAGTTTTTTCTCTGACTGAAATTCTAAACGATGTTCTTTCATTGGGTAAACTCGATGAAGGGAAAGTAGCGGTTCAATTGGAAGAAGTTAATTTGTGTCAGATATTGCATTTAGTTGCGAACGACATGGACATGATTCTAAAGCCGAATCAAGAAATAATCGTCAATTGTCCGAAGGATCTTAAAGTAAATGCAGACATTACTCTGTTGCAACGCGTAATCGTCAACCTGATTTCCAACGCTATTAAATTCTCATTCGATGAAACACATATTGCCGTAGAAGCTTTATGCAAATTCGAATTAAACGAAATTCAAGTCAATATTTCCAACGAGGGAATTGGAATTCCGGAAGAAGAACAATCAAAACTTTTTGATCGATTCTACCGGGCCAACAACGCTTCAAACGTTAATGGAACGGGTCTCGGATTAAGCATTGTGAAGCGCTGTTTGGAATTAATGAACTCCACAGTTTCCTTCACCAGTAAAGAAAATTTAACAACAACATTCACCATTCATTTACCCTTGGAATCATGACAGAGAAAATATTAGTAATTGAGGACAATGCAGAAATGCGCGAGAATATCTGCGAGATTTTGAGCATGTCTGGATATTTATTGTTCGATGCGGAAAACGGGAAGGTGGGTGTTGAGATCGCTCTCAAGGAACTACCAAATTTGATTCTGTGCGATATTATGATGCCGCAGTTAGATGGATACAGTGTGCTGAACAGATTGTCTCGAGAAGAAACAACAGCTGCAATACCTTTTATTTTTCTAACAGCAAAAGCCGATCGTTCAGACATGCGAAAAGCCATGGATTTAGGCGCTGACGATTACATAACTAAACCGTTCGATAATTTAGATTTGATTAGCGCTGTAAGAAGTAGATTGGATAAGGCTAAGAGAGTGAGCGAGGTTTCAAACAAAGCTCCTCTGCATGGAATGGAAATTTTATTAAAAGAGGTCCATGGGCTTTCAGATATTACAAAGATGAGCGACAGCTCAATCACCAAAAAATACAAAAAGAAAGAGCTCATTTTTGCAGATGGCGACGACGCCATGGGTGTGTATTTCCTAAAATCAGGAAAGGTAAAGGTCTACATGAGTCATGAAATTGGGAAGGATCTCATTATTCAGTTGGTACATGATAATGAATTCTTCGGATTTCTTCCGTTACTTCAGCACGGTAAGCACAGCGCTTCCGCTGAGGTATTGGAAGAGGCCGAAATTGTGTTCTATCCGAAAGCTGATTTCTACAAGCTTATGGATGGTAGTTTTGATGTGTTGAAGGAAGTTGTTTCGTTGTTGAGCAACAAAGTGAAAGAAGAACAAGAACGACTTATGAAACTCGCATATTCAAGTGTTCGAAAGCGCACAGCCGAAGCCTTGCTTCACTTGAAAGAACGCTACGAAAAAGACCACAGCAACCCCTTCACCATGGCTATTGCTCGTGACGATCTTGCTCGCATGGTCGGAACAGCAACAGAATCACTCATCCGAACCCTCAGCGACTTCAAACAAGAAGGCCTAATCACCATCGATGGCTCACGCATTACGATTGTTGAGGAGTTGAAGTTGATAAATTTACGAGGCTAAAAAGAAAGCGTCATCCTCAGATTAATCCTTCTTCCTGTCAAATAAGTCGGAATACCATATTGTCTTCCATTCACATCTTCAATCCACTGGTGATTAATGATGTTGTTCACGCCCATAAGGTTGAAGATTTCAAGAGCGATATTTCCAGAATCGAAGAATTTATTTTTATGCTTCACGAACATATCGCGAGATAATCCAAGGTCTGCACGCAGATATGAACGTGTGCGGAAAATATCGTTATATCGCTGCTGATCAGGAATCCCGTAGGGCAATCCAGTAGCGAAGTAAAAATTCAACATAACCTTATACTCTTCGTGATTCGGCATTTCGTCGAGGAAGAGAAGGGAAACACTTATGCGCTGGTCTGTAGGACGGGGAACGTATCCAGGATACTGGGTAATGGAATCTACAGCGACATTGTTCAAGGTATATCCGTTGTAAATCGTGTCACCGTCGCTGTTTAAATAAATGTTGTACGAGTCGTTGTTAATGTCCTCCATGGTCTTCAGGTAAGACATGCGGAACCACGACTGAACGCCTTGAATGAATTCACCATTAATCATAACATCTGTTCCGTAAGCATAACCCTTCGCGCTGTTCACCGCGAAGTATCGTTGACGAACATTCTCCAATTCGTATGGAATAATGTTGTCCATCTTTTTGAAGTACAATTCGGTTACTAACTTGAATGGACGTCCCCATGAATTGAATAAATAGTCTGCTCCAAGGACGTAATGTATGCTCTTCTGCGCTCGAATATTCGGATTCACCTGCCCATCGAATCCACGCATTTCACGGTAAAAAGGTGGCTGATAATAGTATCCCGCAGCTCCGCGAATAATGATATCTTTTCTTAATGAATCTAATTTCCCACTCTCATTCAATCGTTGCTTAATCCATGTTGGGTTGTAGGCAATGTTAATTCTCGGACTAATAACAGTTTGATCGTTGAAGGTCCAATGATTGGCTCGAAGTCCAGCTGTTGCCGTAAACGTTGCCCCGTTCTTCATAGCATGTCTCCAAGTGTCTTGCACGAAGGCATTCACGCGGTTACTGGTAATCTGATTGTTCGCTTTAACGCGATCTTGAATAGGAATGAACTGATTCCCTTGCGCATTCGGATTTGTATAAGCAATAGAGTCTCTTGGATGCTGCGTTGCATAACCGGAAGAGTCAATCAATGTCCATTCGCTAAGGACATCATTGATGTGTTCAATGTTTGCATCCATTCCCCATTCCAAGAGATGGTGCTGCTTCACGTAGTCTACAAATCCTTTGTGAGCCACTTGGTATACTTGCGCATTGAGGTTGTTTCTGGCGTGCTCTAAAAATGCTCCTACACCGCGATTGGTTAACACACTTCCGAACTTATCTGAACCAAGGTCACGGTCCAACTCATCTAAACGATATGCACCAAGCACGTCGAATTTCTCGCTTTCATCTGTATTGAAAGCGCTGAACGTCAATCTCAATTGCGAATGTTCATTCGGATTGTATCGGGTGGAAAACGCACCGAAATAAGTATCGTACCTCGAAATTTCTTGTCCTTCAAAATATACCGTCAAACGCAACGCTTCGTTAATACTTCCAACATCAGTTTGTCTTGTTTGTGGAATGAAGTTGTAGCGGTTGCTGGAATAATTTCCCAAAAAACTAAATTCCCAAGGTCCGTATTTCGTTTTCGGTCTAAAGGTTAAATAGGTTTGAAAGTCATTGAAGCGAGGCTTGTAATCACCTGCAACATCCAATGAATTTAAGACGTATGCGTAGTTCTTGTATCGAAATCCAGAGTTGTGCGTGAAGGTCCCTTTCTTGTTACATCCACCCAATTGCAGCTGTGTCCCTAATAAACCCGCTTGAAAATTTCCACCTAAACTTTCCGGACGAGCATATTGAATGTCCAACACTGAGGACATCTTATCTCCATACTTCGCTTGAAATCCACCGGCAGAGAAGTTGATCGAACTTACCATATCTGGATTCGGAAAACTCATTCCTTCTTGCTGACCGCTGCGAACCAAAAAAGGACGATAGACCTGAATGTCGTTCACGTAAATTAGATTCTCGTCGAAGCTTCCTCCTCGAACGCTATAGCTCGAGCTCAATTCCGAAGGCATATTTACCGCAGCTTGAATCAAGTATCCTTCAATACCTTGATTCATAACTGGAAGTTTCGTTGGAAGTTTTAATTCAATTTCTCGAAATCCGCCTTCGCGTTTTCCTTTATCGAAAATTTCAAACGTAGTCGTCGTCAATGAATTATCTAGAAGTACTTCAATCTCTTTTACATCGCCGTTGTTCAAATAGAATTCATTCTGAACAGGCGCGTCGCCCAAGCCTTTGAAGAGTATCGTTAAGGTGGTTTCCGATTTCAAAACCAAAGAGAAATTTCCTCGGTTATCGGAAGAAGTTCCTACGGTAGGAAACTCTTTACAAGTAATAATAACACCTGGAACCGATTCTCCAGAGCTGTTTTTAATGGTCCCACGAATAGTTGCTGATTGCGAAAAGGCAAATGACGAAACAAGAATTAGCAATAAAAATAAAATTCCTTTCCGCATGTCTCTTACTGTTGAGAATCTAAATCACCACTCTTCAACGAACGCATGAACTTTCCCCAAGCGTCTTTGCTCAATAAATTTCCACCCGAATAGAATCCGTTGGTGTATCTACTTTGAAGTTGCGAAGAAGCAGAACGATAAGATTGTGCACTAAAATCAAGCATTCCGTCATAATTCACAATGTCGTTACCTTCACGGTGAAATGAAACGTATTCGTCTCCTGGTAAATCCAGCGAAAGAATTTCAGCACGTAATCTTGTTTTCGAAGGGTAGGGAAGAATGTATGCTGTTGGAAGCATATAATTTTCCATGCTCATAACTTGAACCATGGAAAGCTGATTTTCTTTCGAGTCTGCAGGAATAACAAAATAGGAGTCTTTTAATCCCGTGCAAGAAAAGAAAAGAGTATCACCAACCATGACTGGCAAAGTGAAATAACCGTCGCGACCGGAATAGGTACCTCTGCGGTCTTTGGCTCTGTAAATGGCTACGAATCCTGCAGGAAAAAGAGAGTCGCTAATCAATACAACACCCGAAACTTGGACAACCTTAGGCGGCAGTTGGGCATAAGCAGAGCTAAGGCCTAGAAAAAGTAGGGATATTGTAACGAGTAAAAGTCTTCCTTTCATTGCAACAAAGATAGTCAGTTGTATTTCGACAATCCGAACTCTTATTAAAGAAAATTATTGCCCAAAGGCTTTCAAGTCTTTACTTTGCATTCTGAATTATGAGCACACCCATTGGAATACCGAAAGGAACAAGAGACTTTGCGCCAGATGTTATGCGCAAACGCAATTACTTATTTGCAGTAATCCGCACCGCATTTGAGAAGTATGGTTTCCAACCGCTTGAGACACCTTCAATGGAGAACCTTTCAACTCTAACGGGTAAGTATGGTGAAGAGGGTGATCAGCTTATTTTCAAAATCTTGAACAACGGCGATTTTTTAAAAGACGTGGCTTCTGAAAAACTTTCAGATTCGCGCAAACTGTCGTTTGAAATTTGTGATCGCGCTTTGCGCTATGACTTAACCGTTCCGTTTGCTCGCTTCGTAGCCATGAACAGAAACGCTGTTGTTCTTCCTTTTCGTAGATATCAGATACAGCCCGTGTGGCGCGCAGACCGCCCGCAGCGCGGAAGATTCAGAGAGTTCTATCAGTGCGATGCCGATGTCGTTGGAACAGACAGTCTTTGGGTGGAAGTGGAACTGGTGCAGTTGTTCGACGAAGTTCTTTCCAACTTGAACCTTCCTGGATTTTCAATTGTCATTAACAACCGAAAGATTTTAGCTGGAATAGCCGAAGCGACGGGAGTGGCCGACAAGTTTATGGGATTGACTGTTGTTCTAGATAAGTGGGACAAGATTGGTGAAGAGGCGGTTCAGAAGGAATTGAATGAAATGGGAATTCCCGATGAGACGTTCCAAACGTTCAAATCGTTAAACGCACTTTCAGACTTCAATGAAAAAATGAATTTCTTGAAATCTGTTTTGGGAAATTCTGAAACGGGATTGAAGGGAATTGAAGAAATGACCTTTGTGTGGAATGAAGTGGAGAAGGCTGGGTTGAATAAAGGTGAACTTATATTCGATGTCTCGTTGGCGCGTGGATTGAATTATTATACCGGAGCCATTTTCGAAGTGAAAGCGAAAGGTATTCAAATGGGAAGTATTTGCGGTGGCGGACGATACGATGATTTAACTGGAATATTCGGTTGGAAGGGCGTTTCAGGAGTTGGAATATCTTTTGGTGCCGACCGTATTTTCGAAGTGCTTTCAGAGTTGAACTTATTCCCTGAATCCGCAACTTCAGGTACGAAAGTTCTCTTGGTTCAATTCGGTGGTGAAACCACATCGGCTGCATTTCATTTGTTAAAACAAATTCGAAACTCAGGTATTTCATGTGAGATGTATCCGGAAGAAGCTAAGTTGAAGAAGCAATTCAAATATGCCGACGATAACAAAATTCCTTTCGTAGTTGTTGTGGGTGAAGATGAAGTGAAGTCAGGTTTGTGGCAAATGCGCAACATGACTACCGGAGATCAACAAGCATTAACAACAGATCAGCTGATTGGATCGTTGTCTTCATGAGGTTCGATGTGCGTGAGCACGTCGTAAAC
>JBIKZA010000095.1:0-4655 GCA_044354975.1 Flavobacteriales bacterium | reverse complement strand
CAGACAAAATCCAAATTCCTTTTTTCATAAAGATTTTTTTTTCGAATTTAATTAAAAAAATTAATGTGTTCTTCCAGGATAAACTTCCAATGCGTAACGTAAACACTCAACAGCATTGCGAAGGGCATCTTCATTCAACACATAAGCCAAGCGCACTTCATTTGTTCCAGCGCCAGTTGTAGCGTAGAAGCCTGTTGCTGGAGCCATCATAACCGTTTGATTGTTGTGTGCAAACTCTTCCAACATCCACTGACAAAACTTATCTGAATTGTCAATTGGAAGTCGAGCTATGCAATAGAACGCACCTTTTGGATTCGGACACATAACGCCAGGAATGGCGTTCAATCCGCTCACTAAAATATCTCTGCGCTTCACATACTCTGCCACTACCCCATCGAAATATTCTTGCGGAGTATCCAAAGCAGCTTCTGAAGCAATCTGTCCGAAGGTTGGTGGAGAAAGTCTTGCTTGCGCAAACTTCATGGCCATGGCCATAACATCTGCGTTACGAGTAACCAATGCACCAATGCGCGCACCGCACATGCTGTAACGCTTGCTTACACTGTCGATCATGATCGCATGATTAGCTAACCCTTCCAAATTCAAAACTGAATGCGGAACCGCACCGTCGTACATGAACTCACGATACACCTCATCGGCAATCAAGAACAAATCGTGCTTAATCACCAATTCACGCAATTGCTCAAGCTCTTCTTTCGAATATAAATATCCGGTTGGATTACCTGGATTGCATATCAAAATCGCTTTTGTTTTCGGAGTAATTTTCTCTTCGAAAGAAGAAATTGGAGGTAGTGCAAATCCCGTTTCAATGTATGAAGTAACAGGAACCACATTCACTCCAGCCATTACCGCGAACCCGTTGTAGTTCGCGTAAAACGGCTCAGGAATAATTACTTCATCGCCCGGATTCATGCACGTCATGAACGTAAAAATCAAAGCCTCTGAACCACCTGTGGTGATCATCAACTGCTGAGGGGTAAGAGTTATATCCTTCGAAGCGTAATAGCCCGCTAACCCTTTCTTGTATGAACCAATTCCATCTGAATTGCTGTATTCAATAACCTTAATATCAAGAGCCTTCATTTTCTCACGCACAATCTCTGGCGTTTCAATGTCGGGCTGACCAATGTTCAAGTGGTACACAGTTTTACCTGCTGCTTTCGCTGCTTCTGAAAATGGAACCAGCTTCCGAATTGGAGAAGATGGCATAGCCACCGCTTTCGATGAAATGTTTGGCATAGAAATAAATTTGCTCGGCAAAATTAGTCAATTCCTGTCGGCTTCCTTCTTAACTTGCTCCAATGTTATTCTTTTCACCTGAAATACCCGACGGCAGTTGGAAATTGAACGAAGAGGAAAGTCGTCACATTAAAGTCTTGCGTCTTCGCGAAGGAGAAACACTCAGCTTCACCAATGGATTGGGCGAACGTGTTGAAGTGCAGTTGGACAAGAGCGACAAGCACTGCGTGCTCACCACCTTGAAAAGAGAAACGGTTCCTTCCAACAATCCGAACATTCATCTTTTTTTAGCCCCTACCAAGAATGCCGATCGCATTGAATGGTTTGTGGAAAAGGCCGTTGAGATTGGCATTCGAAGCATCACGTTTCTGTTGTGTGAACATTCCGAACGAGTTCGCATGAAGCCTGAGCGAATAGAGCGCGTGGCCGTTTCAGCTATGAAACAAAGCATGCAGTTCACCCTTCCGCAATTAAATTTCGACATGAAATTTAACGAAGCGTGGAAGCAAGCACCCGGCAAAAAGTTGTTGGCGCATTGCGAAGAGGGAGAGAAAATTCAACTTTCCACCTGGAAAGAAAAACACACTGAACTTTCACTTTTCATTGGACCGGAAGGAGACTTTTCGAAAAATGAAATTGCACTTGCGAATCAAGAACCTGCGCTGTCGTTAGGCGCCAATAGATTAAGAACTGAAACAGCTGCATTGAAAGCATTGATCGCAGCGCACGAATATTTCGAACGATAAAATTCTTTTATGAAATCTCTTTTCAAATTACTGCTTGCTGTTTTTATGTTGAAAGGTCTTTCAACATTCGCGCAAGTAGAAACACTTCTTCCAATGCCAACGAGCATTGCCTATGTTCACGGCAAGGGATTCCTCTGGACCGCAGGCACTCGCGCTGAATTTCAAGGCTTATGCAATCAAGAAGTAGACCTTTTCAATGCGTGGTTGAAGGAGAACGAACCTGAAACAGTTGTTGAAATTTCGAGCAATGGCGTTGAAAAACGTGAACCTAAAAAAGTCATTTTCCAACTCACGAAAAACATTCCTTCGAATACCGAAGCCTATTCCTTGTCGGTTCGCGAAAATGAAATTCGTTTAATCTCTCCTACGGAAGAAGGCATTTCACGGGGCATGCAGACTTTGAAGCAATTGCTTCCGAAGTATTTCAAGACGAACGAATCGTTTTCTGCTTTTGAAATTCCGTGTATGGATATTTCAGATGCACCGGCCTTTCCGCACCGTGGAATGCTACTCGATTGCGGAAGACATTTCATGGATGTTGCTACCGTGAAGAAGTACATAGACGCATTGGCCTTTTACAAAATGAATGTCCTGCATTGGCACTTGACCGAAGACCAAGGATGGCGCATTGAGATTAAGAAATATCCTGAGCTTACGCGCTTGGGTTCTTACCGCATGGACAAGTTCGGCAATCATGTGAGCGAAGGTTATTACACCCAAGAACAAATCAAAGACATTGTTGCGTATGCCCAAGCCAGACATGTGACCATTATTCCTGAAATTGAAATGCCCGGTCATTCGGTTGCTGCCATTAGCGCCTATCCGTGGCTCAGCTGCACCGGAGAGAGCATTCCGGTTGAAACGGAATGGGGCGTGTTCAAAGACATTTATTGTGCAGGTAACGACAGCACTGTTCAGTTTTTGAAAGATGTGATGGACGAAGTCTGCGCGTTGTTTCCGAGCAAGTACATTCACATTGGCGGAGACGAAGCGCCGAAGTTTCGTTGGGAACATTGCGATAAGTGTCAGAAGCGCATGCACGATCACGGATTGAAAAATGAACCGCAATTGCAAACGTGGTTGATTGAAGAAATGGCGAAATACCTCTATACCAAAGGAAGACAGATCATTGGTTGGGATGAAATTTTGGAAGGAGGAATTCCGGCCGACGCCATGATTCAAAGTTGGAGAGGCATGGAAGGTGGCATTGCTGCCGCGAAGCAGAAGCACGGCGTAGTGATGAGTCCGACCTCGCATTGTTATCTAGATTATGGGCTCGATAACATTAATATGGAAAAGGTCTATAACTTCAATCCGCTTCCTGCAGAATTGACCCTAGAAGAAGCCCAATACATTCGTGGGGCGGAAGGAAATATGTGGACGGAAAGAGCACCGCAAGAGCTTGTGGACAGCAAAGTGTTTCCACGATTGTTGGCGTTGAGTGAAGTGTTGTGGACCGCACCGAAGAAACGCGATTACGAAGCCTTTGCGGCTCGAGTTCAAAAGAACTACGAACGCTTGGATCAGTTGAACATTAAATACGGATTTCCAGATGTTCCTTTGAATTTCCGATCACAAGTATTGCCTAATGGTGAGGTAGAAGTTCGAGCGGTGACAAGCACGAACAGTTTAGTCATTGTTAACTACAGAAAAAACCAAGAAGAATCCTCTCAGAATTATTCAAAACCAATCATTGTAAGCGATACATACACCACGCTAAACTTTGAATATTACTTTCCTTGGAGCACTGGTTTTTTCAATGAATCACGCGTGTACACATCAAACCTTGCAACAGGTAAAAAAGTAACGCTTACGTACACGCCAAGTGTGTATTATCCGGGCGGAGGTGAGAACGCCTTGGTAGACGGACGCATTGGCACAGCGAATTTCAGAGACGGTATTTGGCAAGGGGTTCAGGGCAAGAACATGGAAGTGATCATTGACTTGGGAGATGTGAAGCCGTTCGAGCATGTGACTACGCGTTGGTTTCATTACGCGAACGCTTGGATTTTCCGTCCGAAGGCCGTTGAAGTTTATTCGAGCTTCGACGGGATTATATGGGACAAAGTCGCTACAATGAAACCGAACATTGAAGAGCAAACAACAGGAGAGCTTGTTGATCAATTAAGCTTCGGGATAGGACAAGTTAATGTCGCTCGGTTCATCAAAGTCATTGGCATAAACAACGGACCTTGTCCGGAATGGCACGACGCCGTGGGCGAACCAAGTTGGTTGTTTTGTGATGAAGTAGTTATTGAATAACTACACAACGAGTTGTGATGACAATCTTCGATTGATGACACGACTGGTCGTGATGACAATCTGCGATTGATGACGCTCCGCGAAGCGGTCATCACAAAGTGTCATCGGCAAAGCCGTCATCAGCTTTGCTGTAAAAGGAAAAGCCCTCCGAAGAGGGCTTTCCTATTTCTAATAAAAGAAATTATTTTTTTACACGCTCTGCTACTGCTTTGAACGCCTCTGGGTGATTCATTGCCAAGTCTGCAAGAACCTTACGGTTCAATTCAACTCCGTGTGCGTGAATTTGACCCATGAATGCGCTGTATGACATTCCGTGCTGACGAGCACCGGCGTTGATACGAGCAATCCACAAAGAACGGAAATCGCGCTTGCGAAGTTTACGTCCGA
>JBIKZA010000056.1:0-15388 GCA_044354975.1 Flavobacteriales bacterium | reverse complement strand
AAGTCACCGTCTTGAACCAAGATGTGCTTAGCAAGGTTGATCAAATATTTCTTCTCTTCTCCAGTACGTGAGCGAAGGATAATCTCGCGGTTACCGCGTTTGATTTTTCCGTATTCAACGATACCGTCGATTTCCGCAACGTTTGCAGGGTTCGATGGGTTACGTGCTTCGAATAATTCGGTTACACGTGGAAGACCACCGGTGATGTCACCACCACGACCCGCCATACGAGGGATCTTAGCAAGAATACTACCCTTGGTAATTTTCACTTTGTTCTCGGTGTTCAAGTGAGCACCAACTGGAAGCGAATAAACCTTCACCACTTCTTTGCCGCGAACGACTTCGATGCTTGGGTTTTTCTTCTTGTCTTTTGTTTCAATAATAATTTTCTCAGAGAATCCGGTTTGCTCATCGACTTCAGTTTTGAAGGTAATTCCTTCTTCAATGGCGTCGAAATTAATCGTTCCTTCTTCTTCAGTGATGATTACACTGTTGAACGGATCGAATTCACAAATCACATCATTCTTCTTAACAATATCTCCAGTGTTTACATGCAGAATCGAACCGTAAGGAAGATTCACCGTAGCCATTGTGATACCTGTTTTCTCATCGTTGATTTTCAATTCAGCAGAACGAGCAACAACTACAGTAACTGTAACATTGTTTTCTTTTCTGTCTACTGTACGAAGATCTTCAATTTCAACGATACCAGGGTATTTCGCTTTCAAGTCAGAATCAATCGCCGAACCAGACGCAGCACCACCCGTGTGGAACGTCCGAAGAGTCAACTGTGTACCTGGCTCACCGATAGACTGCGCAGCTATAACACCAACAGCCAATCCTTCTTGAACCAAACGAGCAGAGGCAAGGTCACGACCGTAACACTTCGCACAAACACCACGTTTGCTTTCGCAGGTTAATACTGAACGAATTTCCACTTCTTCAATTCCAGCTGCTTCAATAGCATCTGCAATTTCTTCAGAAATTTCTTGAACCGATTCAACAAGCAATTCATTCGTTTCTGGGTGGTATACATCGTGAACCGAAGTTCTACCTAAGATACGATCGCGAAGACTTTCAACAATTTCATCAGATTTCTTCAATGCTGTTGTATTCAATCCGCGAAGTGTACCACAGTCAACTTCGTTAATAATTACGTCTTGTGCAACGTCAACCAAACGACGAGTTAAGTAACCCGCATCCGCCGTCTTCAATGCTGTATCGGCCAAACCTTTACGAGCACCGTGTGTAGAGATGAAGTACTCTAAGATCGACAAACCTTCTTTAAAGTTCGCCAAGATAGGGTTCTCAATCATGTCTTGTCCCCCTCCACCAGCGTTCTTCTGTGGCTTAGCCATCAGACCACGCATACCTGCTAACTGACGAATTTGTTCCTTAGATCCACGCGCTCCGGAATCATACATCATATAGATGCTATTGAATCCTTGTTGGTCGGTCTTTAAACGATCCATAAGGATGTTTGTCAAACGCGAGTTCGTGTTCGTCCAGATGTCAATGATTTGGTTGTAACGTTCGTTGTTCGTAATAAGACCCATGTTATAGTTCTCAAATACTTCAGCAACTTTGTTCGTCGCTTCTCCAACAAGTTTTTCTTTCTCGTTAGGAACAACAACGTCCGTCAATTTAAATGACAAACCACCTTTGAATGCCCAATAGTATCCAAGATCTTTCATGTCATCTAGGAACCTAGCAGCACGAGCAATACCAACAATCTTAAGAATGTTTCCGATAATATCACGGAGAGCTTTCTTCGTAAGAAGCTGATTAATGAATCCAACTTCAGGTGGAACAATTGCATTGAATAATACACGTCCAGCTGTTGTCTCAATAATACTTGGCTCATCGTTCATGTCGTACCAACGTACTTTTATGAACGCATGTAAGTCTAATTGTCCTTCGTTGAAGGCGATAATTACTTCTTCTTTCGAATAGTAAGTTCTTCCTTCACCACGACAAGGTTTCTCGTCAGTACCCTCACGGCCTTTAGTAATGTAGTAAAGACCCAAGACCATATCTTGTGATGGAACCGTAATCGGTGCACCATTCGCAGGGTTAAGGATGTTGTGAGAAGCTAACATTAACAATTGGGCTTCCAAAATTGCAGCACTTCCAAGTGGAACGTGAACAGCCATTTGGTCACCATCAAAGTCAGCGTTGAATGCCGTACAAACAAGTGGGTGAAGTTGAATTGCTTTTCCTTCAATCAACTTCGGTTGGAATGATTGAATACCAAGTCTGTGAAGGGTAGGAGCACGGTTCAACAATACTGGGTGGCCTTTCAAAATGTTCTCAAGGATATCCCAAACAATTGCTTCTTTTTTATCTACGATTTTCTTTGCAGATTTAACTGTCTTCACAATACCACGCTCAATCATCTTACGAATGATAAATGGTTTGAAAAGCTCAGCTGCCATATCTTTTGGCAATCCACACTCGTGAAGTTTTAATTCTGGTCCAACAACAATTACCGAACGAGCAGAATAGTCAACACGCTTACCCAATAAGTTCTGACGGAAACGTCCTTGCTTACCTTTCAAAGAATCTGAAAGTGATTTAAGCGGACGGTTGCTTTCAGTCTTAACAGCTGAAGATTTACGGCTGTTATCGAACAATGAATCTACCGCTTCTTGAAGCATACGCTTCTCGTTACGCAAGATTACATCAGGAGCTTTAATTTCTAAAAGACGCTTAAGACGGTTGTTACGAATAATAACGCGACGGTAAAGGTCATTCAAATCGGAAGTTGCGAAACGACCACCATCCAATGGAACAAGTGGACGAAGTTCTGGTGGAATAACCGGAACTACGCGAGTGATCATCCACTCTGGGCGGTTGATTACACGTGTGTTTGCATCACGGAAGCTCTCAACAACACTCAAGCGCTTTAACGCTTCGTTCTTACGTTGTTGTGAAGTCTCACGGTTTGCTTTGTCGCGCAATTCAAATGACAATGCATCTAAATCTAAACGAGCCAACAAATCATGAAGTGCTTCAGCACCCATCTTCGCTACGAATTTGTTTGGATCTTTATCATCCAAGTACTGATTCTCACGTGGAAGTTGCTCTTGGATATCCAAGTATTCTTCTTCAGTTAAGAATTGACCTGCTTCCAATCCGCTTCCTTCTGCATCTGTAACCGGACCAGCATTGATTACAACATAACGTTCGTAATAAATGATTTGATCCAATTTCTTAGAAGGCATACCTAGAAGGTATCCGATTTTGTTTGGAAGTGAACGGAAGTACCAAATGTGAGCTACCGGAACAGTAAGGGAAATGTGTCCCATACGCTCGCGACGTACTTTCTTTTCAGTAACCTCAACACCACAACGGTCACAAACAATACCCTTGTAACGGATACGCTTGTACTTTCCGCAATGACATTCGTAGTCTTTTACAGGACCGAAAATCTTTTCACAGAAAAGACCTTCGCGCTCTGGCTTATAGGTACGGTAGTTAATGGTTTCTGGCTTCATTACCTCGCCAGAAGATCTCTCTAAGATCTCTTCTGGTGAAGCTAATGAGATAGTGATTGATTTAAAATCACTGGTTGGTTTTGCTACTTTTTTTGCTTGAAGCATTTTGTGCAGTTTGAATGTCTATGTTAAAATTACCTTTCGTTGTCTGATGAATTAATTCTGATTCAGATTAATGCTTAATCCTAATCCTCTTAATTCATGTAGCAATACGTTGAACGATTCTGGAATACCAGGTTGTGGCATGGCATCTCCTTTAACAATCGCTTCGTACGTCTTCGCTCTTCCGATTACATCGTCAGATTTAACGGTTAAGATTTCCTGAAGGATATTGGCAGCTCCATAAGCTTCCAATGCCCAAACTTCCATCTCTCCGAAACGTTGACCTCCGAATTGTGCTTTACCACCCAACGGTTGTTGAGTAATCAAAGAGTATGGTCCAATCGAACGCGCGTGCATCTTATCGTCAACCATGTGGCTCAGTTTGATCATGTAAATCACACCTACAGTAGCTTGTTGTTCGAAACGAACACCAGTTCCACCATCATACAAGTATGTCACACCAAAGCGTGGTACACCTGCAGCGTCGGTTTGACTAACAATATCATCCATTGATGCACCATCGAAAATAGGAGTAGCGAATGTTTGTCCGGTTTTTTGTCCAGCCCATCCTAAGATGGTTTCGTAAATCTGTCCTAAGTTCATACGTGACGGTACCCCTAGTGGGTTCAACACGATATCTACTGTTGTTCCGTCTTCCAAGAATGGCATGTCTTCATCGCGAACGATACGTGCAACGATACCCTTGTTACCGTGACGACCAGCCATCTTATCACCCACACGTAATTTACGTTTTTGAGCAATATAAACTTTAGCCAACTTCACGATACCAGCTGGTAGTTCGTCACCAACAGTCAGTTGGAATTTCATACGCTTGTATGAACCTAACAATTCATTGTGTTTCAAGTTGAAGTTGTGAACGCAACGACGAACAAGTGAATTCACTTTTTCATCTTTCGTCCAAGACTCTGTATTGACAACACTGTAATCAATTGCAGAAAGAACTTTCGCATTGAACTTCGTTCCTTTCTTAACTTGCTCTTCTTTGAAGTAGTTAAACACACCTTGACAAGGAAGATCTTTCACAATTGCAAGAATCTTGTCTACAAGAATCTTTTTCAATTCACCGTTGTCCTTATCGTGGTCTTTGTCTAATGCTTCAAGAACTGCTTTATCTGCACTGTTCTTCGTTTTCTTTTCCTTAACTGTTCTGCTGAACAATTTCTTTCCAATTACAACACCTGTTGCACTTGGTGGAACTTTCAACGAAGCGTCTTTCACATCACCTGCGCGCTCACCGAAGATTGCACGAAGAAGTTTTTCTTCTGGTGTTGGATCAGTTTCTCCTTTCGGAGTGATCTTACCAATAAGAATATCTCCTTCTTTCACTTCAGCACCTACGCGGATAATTCCGTTTTCATCTAGATCACGTGTAGCTTCTTCACTTACGTTTGGAATGTCTGAAGTTAATTCTTCAACACCACGCTTAGTATCTCGCACTTCAGTGGTATACTCATCGATGTGAATTGAAGTAAACCAGTCATCACGAACAACACGCTCAGAGATAACGATAGCATCCTCGAAGTTGTAACCTTTCCAAGGCATGAATGCCACTTTCAAGTTACGACCTAAAGCCAATTCGCCTTTACGAGTTGCATATCCTTCAACCAAGATTTGTCCTAGAGTAACTTTATCACCTTTCTTCACCATTGGGCGAAGGTTGATACACATACTTTGGTTGGTCTTACCGAACTTACGCACCGTGTAAGACTTTGTAGCGCTATCGAAGCTAACCAATTCGTCGTCGTCGTTACGCTTGTATTTGATACGAATTTCTTCGCTATCTACATACTCAATCACACCATCTCCCTCTGCGGTAAGAAGAACACGAGAATCTTTAGCAACGTATGCTTCCAATCCAGTTCCAACGATAGGAGCTTCTGGACGAAGAAGTGGTACGGCTTGACGCATCATATTCGATCCCATCAACGCACGGTTAGCATCGTCGTGTTCCAAGAAAGGAATAAGCGATGCCGCGATTGAAGCGATTTGGTTTGGAGCAACGTCCATGTAAGCAACTGCAGAAGGCGCAATAACTGGGAAGTCACCTTCCAAGCGCGCTTTAACTTTAGTTCCTAAGAACTTACCTGAGTCGTCGATGTCTGCAATCGCTTGTGCAATTACTTTAGAATCTTCGTCTTCAGCAGTAAGGTATGTTACTCCGTTGTTGTTCATTGAAACTTTTCCATTTTCAACCTTGCGGTATGGAGTTTCGATGAAACCTAATTTGTTAATTTTAGCATAAACGCAAAGAGAAGAAATCAAACCAATGTTCGGTCCTTCCGGAGTTTCAATAGTACACAAGCGACCGTAGTGGGTGTAGTGTACGTCACGAACCTCGAAACCTGCACGCTCACGCGAAAGTCCACCTGGACCAAGTGCCGACATACGGCGCTTGTGGGTAACTTCGGAAAGAGGGTTTGTTTGGTCCATGAACTGAGAAAGCTGGTTTGTTCCGAAGAACGAATTGATAACCGAGCTTAATGTTTTTGCGTTGATCAAGTCAATAGGGGTGAAGACCTCGTTATCACGAACGTTCATACGCTCACGAATGGTACGAGCCATACGAGTCAAACCTACTGCGAATTGATTGTAAAGTTGCTCACCAACGGTACGAACACGACGGTTCGACAAGTGGTCAATATCATCAACGTCTGCTTTCGAGTTAACTAACTCAATTAAATAACGAATGATGCATAAGATATCTTCTTTTGTTAAAGTACGTTGGTTAAGAGACATGTTCAGTCCCAACTTGCGGTTGATACGGAAACGTCCTACTTCACCAAGGTCATAGCGTTGTTCAGAGAAGAACAATTTGTCGATTACACCGCGAGCTGTTTCCAAATCTGGTGGCTCAGCGTTACGCAATTGACGGTAGATGTATTCAACCGCTTCTTTTTCAGAGTTGGTTGTATCCTTTTGAAGGGTGTTGTGAATTAATGTGAAGTCAGCAGCATTCGACTCTTCTTTGTGAAGAACGATTACTTTGGTTCCACTTTCAACAATGATATCGATGTGTGAATCTTCAAGAACAACGTCACGATCTAAGATCAATTCGTTACGCTCGATAGAAACAACTTCAGAAGTATCTTCATCTACGAAGTCTTCGATCCAAACTTTCAACACACGTGCTGCAAGTTTACGGCCCACAACTTTTTTCAATCCAGCTTTAGAAACTTTCACTTCTTCAGCAAGGTTGAATATTTCAAGGATTTCACGATCGCTTTCGAATCCGATTGCACGAAGTAGGGTAGTTACAGGTAACTTCTTCTTGCGATCGATGTAAGCGTACATGGCGTTGTTGATGTCTGTCGCGAATTCAATCCAAGAACCCTTGAAAGGAATGATACGAGCAGAGTACAACTTTGTGCCATTTGCGTGACGTGATTGACCGAAGAACACACCTGGGGAACGGTGCAATTGAGAAACAATTACGCGCTCAGCACCATTGATTACGAATGAACCTTGTGGGGTCATGTAAGGAATAGTACCCAAGTAAACGTCTTGCACGATGGTTTCGAAATCTTCGTGCTCCGGATCGGTACAATACAGTTTTAATTTTGCTTTTAGTGGAACGCTGTAAGTTAGTCCGCGTTCGATACACTCTTCTATAGTATATCTCGGAGGATCGATAAAGTAGTCTAAGAACTCCAACACGAACTGGTTGCGCGTGTCTGTAATAGGGAAGTTCTCGGAGAATACCTTGAAAAGACCTTCTGATATTCGGTTTTCAGGATTGGTTTCGAGTTGAAAGAACTCTTTAAACGAGGCGAGCTGAATTTCCAAGAAATCAGGGTACTCGTAAAAATTTTTGGTCGATGAGTAGTTAACTCGATCTGTTAGTTTCTTTAGCGTTGCCAAAGTGTTTCGTTTTAAAGGTTATAAATCCTATGCACAAAAACTGACGGATATTTCCGTCATGAAATAAAAAACAAGTTTAGGCCCACCCGAAGGTAAGGCCTAAACTGAGGTTCAATGTCGTAATCTTACTTGATTTCAACTTTTGCCCCTGCTTCTTCAAGTTGTGTTTTCAAGCCGTTTGCTTCGTCTTTAGAAACACCTTCTTTCAAAGGAGATGGAGCTTTGTCTACTACATCCTTAGCTTCTTTCAAGCCAAGACCAGTAAGATCTTTCACTAATTTAACTATTGCCAATTTGTTTGGACCTGCTTCAGTAAGAATAACATCGAAAGATGTTTGTTCTTCTGCAACTGCAGCACCAGCGCCAGGACCAGCCATAACAACTGCCGCAGCAGCTGGCTCAATTCCATAATCGTCTTTTAAAATGGTAGCTAATTCGTTAACTTGCTTTACAGTAAGATTAACGAGGTCTTCAGCCATTGCTTTCAAATCTGCCATTGTATTTGATTTTAATCGGTTCTTTTAAATTGGAACATATTAGGCGCTATGTTCCTCTTGCGC
The DNA here is from genome assembly GCA_044354975.1 of Flavobacteriales bacterium. Taxonomy (GTDB): domain Bacteria; phylum Bacteroidota; class Bacteroidia; order Flavobacteriales_D; family Sanyastnellaceae; genus CAIZGX01. The sequence goes on along the minus strand of JBIKZA010000056.1, from coordinate 7,350 downwards.
TTCTTGTTTTTCAGCATGGTTCAACAGTGCAGAAATAACGTTGCGTGCAGGTGACTGCAACAAACCAATGATTTCGCCAATCATCTCTTCTTTGCTCTTCAGCGCTACAAGAGTGTCTAACTGATCATCACCAACATATACATCTTCACGAATAAGCGCACCTTTGAGGGCAGGCTTATTTGTACCTTTTCTGAATTCCTTAATCATACGAGCTGGAACGTTTGCCACCTCTGCAATCATTACCGCTGTATTGCCTTTCAGCACAGGGTAAAGACCCGAGAAGTCAGTTCCTTCAACACGCTCCATCGCTTTCTTCAACAAGGTGTTTTTCACCACGCGCATTTGCACGTTTTGTTTGAAGCATTCGCGACGAAGATTGCTGGTTGCCTCGGCGTTTAAGGAAACCGTGTCAGTGATATACAAAACGGGAGCACTGCTCAACATTTCCACTAACTCGGCGATTTCTGTGTTCTTTTGTTCTTTGTTCATAAAGTACAATCCTCCGATTTAACCAGCAATTAGCTCACTGATTTGGTTTCAACTTGAACACTTGGACTCATGGTTGAAGAAACATAAATGCTCTTCATATAAGTTCCTTTTGCAGCAGAAGGCTTTAATTTCACCAAAGTAGAAATTAATTCACTCGCATTTTCAGCCAATTGGGTTACGTCGAAAGACACACGACCAATACTTGCATGAACGATACCAGCTTTATCAACTTTAAAGTCGATATTACCAGCCTTCTTTTCTGTAACAGCTTTTCCAACATCCATCGTAACTGTGCCGGTCTTTGGGTTAGGCATTAATCCTCGGGGTCCGAGAATTCTTCCTAAAGCTCCAACCTGTCCCATTACGCTAGGTGTGGTAATAATAACGTCAACGTCGGTCCATCCGCCCTTAATCTTGTCGATGTATTCCGTTAATCCTACGTGGTCTGCGCCAGCTGCTCTAGCCTCTGCTTCCTTGTCAGGAGTACAAAGTACTAAAACGCGAACGTCTTTACCAGTTCCGTGAGGAAGTGATACAGTTCCACGAACCATTTGGTTGGATTTTTTCGGGTCTACTCCGAGGCGAACGGCAAGATCCACAGACGCGTCAAACTTTGTGCTTGTAATTTTCTTAACAAGCGACGCTGCTTCGGGCAAAGAGTACGTTTTTAAATTGTCGTACTGTGCCACTGCGGCTTTCATTTTTTTGCTGAGGGTTCCCATTGCTTAATTACCTCTGATTAAAAAGGGCGTTCACCGGTTACTTGTATACCTAGACTACGTGCTGTACCAGCTACCATTTTCATGGCAGACTCAACGGTAAAACAGTTTAAGTCAGGCATTTTATCTTCTGCAATAGCTTTAACTTGTTCCCAAGTTACGCTACCCACTTTCTGACGGTTAGGTTCTGCAGCACCTTGCTTAGCTTTGGCGGCATCTAACAGTTGAACAGCGGCAGGAGCAGTCTTAATTACAAATTCAAAGGACTTGTCCTTATAAACAGTAATTAACACAGGGCACACTTTACCAGCTTTATCTTGGGTTCTAGCATTGAATTGCTTACAGAACTCCATGATGTTTACACCTTTAGAACCTAATGCAGGTCCTACTGGTGGTGCAGGGTTAGCGGCGCCTCCTTTGATTTGCAGCTTTACAAAACCAGCTACTTCTTTCGCCATATTACTTATTTTATTTATTTTGTTCCGGTGTTTAACGGGAAGCGAAGCGTAACCTTATTTGATTACGTTAAACACCAAAAGCGCGTTTATTCTTTTTCTACTTGCATATAGCTCAACTCCACAGGAGTTTTGCGTCCAAAAATCTTAACACTAACAGTTAACTTTTTCTTGTCTTCATTAATAACTTCTACCACTGCGCTGAAGTTGTTGAAAGGCCCATCAATAACCTTTACATTCTCTCCAACCACAAATGGAATGTTTATCTCTTCTCCTGTTTCAGCTAACTCGTCAACTTTTCCTAAAATTCTATTCACTTCAGACAAACGAAGTGCTACCGGCTCACCTCTCTTTTCAGAACCTAAAAATCCAATAACGTTGGTAACGTTACGAATAATGTGAGGAACTTCGCCAACGAGATTCGCTTCAATTAAAATATAGCCCGGAAGGTAGCTACGTTCTTTGCTCACCTTTTTCCCATTGCGGATTTGGAAAACTTTTTCGGTAGGAATAAGAACCTGACTCACGTAATCTTGAAGACCTCGTGCCTTAATTTCGCTCTCAATAAATTCCTTAACCTTTTTTTCCTTCCCGCTAATGGCGCGAACCACGTACCACTTTTTTTCAATATCGCTCATTATTCCGAGTTGTTATGTTAGGCAATAAAGTCATAAATCATTTTAATAATTCCCTTGCCAAAAGCAAAGTCTATTAAAAAGATCAAGGCTCCCAATACCAGAATGGATATGAATGTAAGTACTGTGCTTTCTTGCAATTCCTTCCAAGCAGGCCAAGTTACTTTGTTCATCAACTCATCGTATGATTCCTTCAAATATGTGATAATTGCTGCCATAACTTTTAGTTTTCGCACGGGCGCCTGGACTCGAACCAAGATCAACGGTTTTGGAGACCGCTATTCTACCATTGAACTACGCCCGTAAGGTTGTTTCTATAAATGTCAAAAGTGAAGACAGAAACTTATGCAGTTTCCGCCTTCACTATGTTGTGCTAAATATTACTTAATGATATCAGTTACTTGTCCAGCACCAACGGTACGGCCACCTTCGCGAATAGCGAAACGAAGACCTTTGTCCATTGCGATTGGAGCAATTAACTTAACAGTGATAGATACGTTATCTCCAGGAAGTACCATTTCGCGACCAGCATCTAGAGAAATCTCTCCAGTTACGTCAGTTGTACGGAAGTAGAACTGTGGACGGTATTTGTTATGGAATGGAGTGTGACGTCCACCTTCTTCTTTCTTCAATACGTAAATCTCAGCTTTGAATTCAGTGTGAGGAAGGATTGAACCTGGAGCACAGATAACCATACCACGACGGATATCACTCTTTTCAATACCACGTAGCAACAAACCAACGTTGTCACCTGCTTCTCCGCGATCTAAGATCTTACGGAACATCTCAACACCAGTACAAACTGATTTTAATTTTTCTTCGTTGAAACCAATGATATCAACCTCGTTTCCTGTGTTGATAACACCACGCTCGATACGTCCAGTTGCTACAGTACCACGACCAGTGATCGTAAATACGTCCTCAACAGACATCAAGAAAGGCTTCTCAGTTTCACGAGGAGGAATTGGAATCCAAGTATCAACTGCATTCATTAGCTCCAGAACTGTAGCAACCCACTTAGCGTCACCATTCAATGCACCCAAAGCAGAACCTTGGATTACAGGAGTATTGTCTCCGTCGTATTCGTAGAAAGATAGTAATTCACGAATCTCCATTTCAACTAACTCTAACAATTCTGGATCATCTACCATGTCAACTTTGTTCATGAAAACCACGATACGTGGAACACCAACTTGACGACCTAATAGGATGTGCTCGCGAGTTTGTGGCATTGGACCATCTGTAGCTGCAACAACTAAGATAGCACCATCCATTTGTGCAGCACCAGTAACCATGTTCTTAACGTAGTCAGCGTGACCTGGACAGTCAACGTGAGCGTAGTGACGGTTGGCTGTTGCGTACTCAACGTGAGCAGTGTTAATAGTGATACCACGCTCTTTTTCTTCAGGAGCGTTGTCAATAGAAGCGAAATCACGCTTCTCTGCTAAACCTTCACCGGCCAATACGTTAGTGATGGCAGCGGTTAACGTAGTTTTACCGTGGTCTACGTGACCAATAGTTCCAATGTTCACGTGGGGTTTGGAACGATCAAATGCTTCTTTAGCCATTGGTTTGTTTGTTTGTTTGTTTTTTTATTTCTTTATTTAATAGCCTTTCTTATTTGTTCAATTGCAAGACTTAAATCACTTTATTCGTTTACGCTTTTATTCATTTAACTACTCTGTAGAGCCGTTGAGGGGATTTGAACCCCTGACCTCTTCCTTACCAAGGAAGTGCTCTACCCCTGAGCTACAACGGCTTTTGGGGAAGTAGAGCGGGAGACGAGGCTCGAACTCGCGACATTTAGCTTGGAAGGCTAATGCTCTACCAACTGAGCTACTCCCGCTTTTTATTGACCGACAGTCATTCCACCCTATGAGCAGTAAAGAGTGGGGAGAACAGGATTCGAACCTGTGAAGGTGTACACCAACAGATTTACAGTCTGTTCTCGTTGGCCGCTTGAGTATCTCCCCTTTGGAGCCGGTGGAGGGATTCGAACCCCCGACCAGCTGATTACAAATCAGCTGCTCTGGCCAGCTGAGCTACACCGGCGTAAAAACGTTTTTAGTGATTCAAAGAACTACAACAAAAACACCCCTAATCCGTAAATTAGGGGTGCAAATGTAGTTATTATTTTGACATATCCAAACTCTAGCGCAATTTTTTTACTGCTTTTCCTTATTTTTTTCAATCTGATGCTTCAACGCGTCAACGGCTAAATCCGTAGCTTCTTCGAATGTCTTGCATTGCTTTTTTGCAAATAGCTCTTTTCCAGGTACTTTTAGTATTATTTCCGTGATTTTGTTTTCCTGATCAGCATTTTTGTCCAATCGTAATATAATTTCGGCTTTGTGTATCGCAGGATGAAACACACCTAGCTTTTTTGTTTTCTCCTCAACGAATTCGATCAACTTTAAATCGGCGTCGAAATGAATGCTCTGAACTGTGATTTGCATAGCGTTTAAATTTTAGGTGATTTATTTTCTCTTGGGTGTAAATGAGCATGGATACGTTTCAAGCGATCGGTGCTCAAATGTGTGTAGACTTGCGTGGCAGCTAAATTAGCATGACCTAAGATTTCTTTGATGTGATTCAAATCAGCCCCATTGTTTAGCATGTGAGTGGCAAAACTATGGCGCAAAACGTGAGGACTTTTTTTCTTCTGCGTGGTAACAAGCGAAAGGGAGGATTTCACCCTTCTGTAAAAGCTCGAACGGCTTAATGGTTGTCCCTTTTCGCTTTGAAACAATGCGGCTTCACTGCTACTCAATTGAGCCAAACTCATATGTAGTTTTAATTTTTGAATCATTTCTGCATTAACGGGCACGTATCTCACTTTGTTTCGCTTGCCTAAAACTTTTATTTGACCCATTCCAAAGTCAATATCACGATGGCGAAGCCCCATCATCTCCGACAAGCGAATGCCAGTTTCGTAAAACAGTTGAATCATCAGCGCATTAACTTTTTCGGAAGAACTATCCGTGTCGTCGAGCCGATACAAATCGAGCCCTTGCTGCTCTTGAAGTGTTTCAGGCAAGCGCGAGGGGCGCTTGGGCTTAGTAACACCTTTTGATGGATTAACATCAATCTCCTTTCGCTTCATTAAAAATCGAAACCAAGCGTTGAGGGCAGATAATTTACGATGAATACTTCGCTCCGAAATATCCTGAATCATTAACTCACTTATCCAGCTTCGAATATGCGTCGATTGCACACTCGCAACATCGGCAATCTCAAATTGAACGAGCATGAATTCTTCGAATTGACCTATATCACTGCGGTAAGCGGAAACTGTATGAACAGAAGACCGCTTTTCGCTGGTTAAGTATTCAAAGAATGGAGTAGTGTTCACTTGGTGAAAATAAAAAAGGTCTTGGGATAACCCAAGACCTTTCATAAATATTGTTCAATTCAATTACGAATTCTCTTCACGCTTCATTGCAGCAATGTAAACAGCATGTTTGATTTCGTCGCGACGACGAACACTTTTCTTAGTGAATTGTTGACGAGCACGCAATTCTTTTACAACACCCGTTCTTTCAAATTTCTTTTTGAACTTCTTTAGTGCCTTGTCTATGCTTTCGCCTTCTTTTACTGGAATAATTAACATGTCTTTTCTGTTTCTTTAATTGGGCGACAAAAGTAATGAACTTTTTCGATTCTCCAAATCTTATTTAAGAATTTCTCTAGAAATTACTAATTTCTGGATTTCCGAGGTGCCTTCACCAATGGTGCAAAGCCTGGAATCGCGGTAAAACTTCTCAACGGGGAAGTCTTTTGTATAGCCATATCCACCAAAAATCTGAACGGCCTCGGTCGACACTCTAACAGCGACTTCAGAGGCATAATATTTTGCCATCGCAGATTCCTTAGTAAGTTTCTTTTTGCTGTTTTTTAAATGAGCAGCCTGTAGCAAAAGCAATTCTGCAGCTTCAATGTCAGTGCTCATATCCGCAATTTTGAATGCAATAGCTTGGAATTGTGAAATAGGTTTTCCAAATTGTTCTCTTTCTTTTGAATACTTCACAGCCGCTTCGTAAGCACCTTTTGCAATTCCTAGTGAAAGGGCTCCAATGCTAATCCTTCCACCATCTAGAATCTTCATAGCTTGGCTGAATCCTTCGCCAATCTTTCCCAATATTTGACTTTCGTGAATTCGGCAATCTTCAAAAATCAGTTCAGCGGTTTCTGAGGCACGCATTCCTAATTTATTTTCCTTCTTTCCTCCGCTGAATCCCGGTGTATTTCTTTCGACAACAAATGCTGTTATCCCATGAGAATCGAGCAGGTCTCCTGTTCTGACAAGCACAACGGCTACTTCTCCGCTAATGCCGTGGGTAATCCAGTTTTTAGTGCCGTTAATGACCCAGTACTCTCCGTCTTTAACAGCAGTGCATTTCATGCGCATAGCGTCAGATCCAGTATTCGCTTCGGTTAATCCCCATGCGCCGACCCATTCGCCGGAGGCCAATTTTGGTAGATACTTTTGCTTTTGTTCTTCGTTTCCGAATTCTAAAATATGATTGGTGCAAAGCGAATTGTGCGCAGCAACACTTAGACCGATGGACCCGCAGACTTTTGAAATTTCAACGATACATGCGATGTACTCGTAGTAACCTAATCCTGCTCCGCCATATGCAGATGGCACAAGCACGCCCATAAGGCCTAGCTCACCCATTTTGTGAAACAATTCTTTGGGGAAAATTTGCTCTTCGTCCCAGTGCATGACATGCGGTCTGATTTCTTTTTCAGCGAAGTCACGTACCATTTGCGAGATCATTGCTTCGCTTTCTTCTTGTTTGAAGTTCATGGTTCAGTTATTCTAATTTTTAGTACGATGCAAAAGTATGTATGGTCGCGTTATTCAAACCAATGATTTCTCTTCCTTTAAGAAAATTTAATTCCATAAGGAATGAAAAGGCCACCAATTCGGCACCAGTGCTTTTTATTAACTGGGCGGCTGCATGAGCGGTCCCGCCTAGTAAAAAGCACTGGTGCCGAATTGGTGGCCTTTTCATTCCTTATGGAATTAAAAGGCCACCAATTCGGCAC
>JBIKZA010000055.1:0-15458 GCA_044354975.1 Flavobacteriales bacterium | reverse complement strand
ATTTATAAAAGGAAAGATACTCGCCTTCCGCATCGGCCCAAGAATCTTTGCTCGCACTTGCAACATAAAGCGCGCGAGGTGCAACCAATGAAAGAAGCATTTCTTGGTCTACCAACAACAACGAATCCTTTCCTCGAAAGCTTTGAAAATTCCTTGCGAACCAATAAGGAAAACGATTGGTGATTTTTTCAATGTCTTCTCCACGCATGGTACTGAATTGCGCCGCACCTGCGCATCCTGAATTGTTCGAAATAACCAAATCGAATCGTTCATCGGTTATTCCAGCCCAAAGCGCAGCCTTCCCTAATCGTGAATGACCAATGACAGCGGTTCTTGAATTTTTTGTTTCAGGTTGAAGTTCCAAATACGATTGCAATTCTGAAAGTCCCCATGCCCAAGCAGAAATACTTCCCCATTCATTTCTTTTTCGGACATGAACTCTTCCTTCCGCCAAACCGTGAACACCATCGATGAAGCCGTTGTATACATCCGGATCGAAATCGGCATAGTGCGCAGTAATTAATCCACATTCACTTCCAACTATTAGATCTAACGGCCAACGATAAGCCTTCGTTCCGCGCGACTCTTCCGTAACGCGATGGCCCTTCGTTTTCACTCCGGCATTCTTCATAACATAATGCTTCGATTGTGTTAATGTCGAAAGCGTGTCAAGCGTGCTGTTTCCAAAAAAATTCAATCCGACAAAAACAATCGGATCTTTGATATCTAGCGGAAGAAACTTCGCGTAATATGACTTCATCTTTCTTCCTTTGTATTTGAAATCAGCTTGAATCTCGGTATGCTCCATAGCCACACCCCCAATAGAAATGGTATCAACGCTTAATATGGAATACGTTACCGTTGGCTTGAATTCAGGACGTTTCCCGAAGACATAGGTCTCGTAGTAATTTATTAATTCAGGTTTACGAACATACTCCCAAGTAGAAACATGATTAACCTGTCGGTCTCCAAAAGACTTCCTAACCCCTTGAAGTGCGGGATCCAATTCTTTCAATTCCGTTGAGTGAACTTTTTCTACCGAACGCACGCAAGAATTAAAGGCCAATGAGACAAAGCTTCCAACTAAAAATAATATGAGAGAATGTTTCTTCATTTATTTCGAAAAGCGAAGCGCCAGTTTATAACCAATCCAAGCCATAGGAATATAGGCCAATCCCAAATCTAAAGCGTCGAACCACAAAGGTGACGGCAAGATAAACACCATATAAGTTCCTGCAAGAAAAAAGAGAAACCCAACGAGTAATGCGCGGAATAATTTCCGTTCTTTAATCAACAGCGTTACTAAAAATGCACCAGCCAAGGTTCCCATCGCATGTGCTAGAAATGGCATAATAAAATGTCTCGGCTCCATTACAACCATCGCAGCTTTCAATCCTTCTTCGGTTGTTAAATCAAAACCGGTTGGAGGAGGGATAATAGCGCCGCTGTATTGCACAATTATTCCATTCAACATTCCGCCTGTTAAGACGCAAACAACGAAAATAAAAAGATTCAGAATTGTCCGCAGCATTCAATAAAATTTCGGTGTGAAGATACAACGCTATCTGAATTGGATTCAACTATCGCTTGCACCATTGCTTCGGAGTGAAAACGGGTAGCTGGGAGTGTTTGTAATCTTTCACATTTCTTGTTATCAGTGCGTCAATCTTTTTCGAACGAAGCGCAGAAAAATATTGAACTCCATCTTCGAAGTCAGAAAACTTCGATTGAATAGATGACTCGATATCCTCGTTGTTCGCATCTATAATCTGGAAATGCTTGCTCACAAACGAAACTGAACTATTCGCAAATTTCACATCATGCAGTTTCCGAATAATAAAATGAATGTTAGCTACAATAATTGACGAGGTGTAGAGGACACTTTTTCCTTGCTGAAATTGATCAAATAATTTCTGTGCACATTCATAGTGTTCTTCCCTTTGTAAGACCAAATCCAAAATAACATCTGAATCAATGAATAAACGGGGCTTATTCATTTTTGCTCAACAAATAATTCAAACGTTCTTCTTCCAAATTGAGCTTTCGCTTAGCATTCGATTTTTTCAAGAGCGAATGAAGAGCCTGCAGCTCTGTGTTCACAGGCACGTAATTTCCAGCAGCCTCGTTCACCAAAGACGCTAAGTAATTTTCCACCAAAGACGAAATAGACTGATTGTGCTCAGCGGCATACTTCTTCGCCTTTTCAATAACCTCTTCACTCACGCTGAGCGTGAGCTTCGGACGATATTCTGATTTACTTTTTAACTTCTTCATAAAACAAATGTACGTATACTTTTTTCAAATAATACACGTACATTTTCCAACCGATAAAATTACTTGTCTTAGCTACCTTTGTACCCTTACTTCAACACACATGAAACAAATCATTGAATGCGTTCCGAATATTTCGGAGGGAAGAGACAAAGACAAAATCAACACCATTGCACAGGCTGCAGCCGCAGTGCCTGGAGTAATGCTATTGGATGTAGATCCGGGAGCTTCAACTAACAGAACCGTGATTACCATTGCCGGTGAGCCTGAAGCTGTGCTCGAAGGCGCATTTCAATTGATGAAGAAAGCGCAAGAACTCATTGACATGCGTTCACATAAAGGTGAGCATCCACGTCAAGGTGCAACCGATGTTTGTCCTCTCGTTCCTATTGCTGGAGTTACCCTTGAGGAGTGTGCTGCGTTTGCCCATCAATTGGGAGAACGTGTGGGAAGAGAATTAGGTATACCTGGATATTTTTATGAAAGTGCCGCGAAGCAAGAAGTTCGTGCAAATTTGGCGAACTGTAGAAAAGGAGAATACGAAGCGATAGAAAAAATTTCAACTTTAGAATGGACACCCGATTTCGGTCCGAATGAAGTAACAGAAAGCGTTCGCAAATCTGGAATCACAACAATTGGCGCGCGCGATTTTCTTGTAGCATACAATGTGAATTTGAACACCACTTCAACGCGTCGTGCCAACGCAATTGCGTTCGACATTCGCGAGGCTGGACGTGTTTTGAATGAAGGTGGGAAACCTGTGTTGGATGTAAACGGAGAGCCTAAGCGCATTCCGGGAACATTAAAATCTGTAAAAGGAATCGGTTGGTTTATTGAAGAATACGGTGTTGCGCAATTGTCGCTGAACCTCACCAACATAAACATCACTCCAGTTCATGTTGCTTTTGAAGAATCATGTAACAAGGCGGCAGAGCGCGGTGTTCGTGTAACGGGAAGTGAATTAGTCGGATTAATTCCGAAGAAAAGTTTATTGGATGCCGCGGATTATTTCTTGAAGAAACAAGAACGTTCACTCGGAATTTCCGACAATGAAAAAATAAAGATTGCCGTAAAATCTTTGGGACTCGACGACCTTGCTCCTTTCCACCCAGAAGAAAAAATTATTGAATTCATTATTGAAAAGAATTTAGGTGGTGGGAAGAAATTGGTTGACATGAGTCTAACCGCTTTCGCCAATGAAACATTGAGCGAATCTCCTGCACCCGGTGGAGGATCTGTCAGTGCTTACTGCGGATCCATGGGCGCTGCATTAGCGGGAATGGTAGCAAACCTTAGCGCGCACAAGCGCGGATGGGATGCACGCTGGGAAGAGTTTTCGAATTGGGCCGTTAAAGCAAAAGATATTCAAGACGAATTGAATTGGTTGGTCGATGAAGACACGCAGTCTTTCAATAAGATTATGGAAGCCTTCGGATTACCGAAAAACAGCGACGAAGAAAAAGCCACTCGCACCGAAGCCATTCAATCGTCTTCAAAATATGCGATGGAGATTCCTTTGCGCACTGCTCGCGTTGCATTCAAAGCCTTTGAAGTTTGTGAAGCCATGATTGAAATAGGCAATCCGAACTCGGTTACCGATGCTGGTGTTGGCGCCTTGGCTATTCGCACGGCGGTGATTGGCGCTTGTTACAACGTACGCGTGAACGCAGGAGGAATAATAGATAAAGTGTTCACAGAAAAATTAATGAACGAAGCAGCGGAGTTGGAGAAATTAACCGATGCGAAAGATGCGGAATTACGTGGCAAGGTTTTAGGGAAGATATAATCATTTATAAAATACATATGAAAAAAGCATTTTCGATTTTTGTGGTTGGCGTATTCTTGAGCATGAGTTCTTGTGCTCAGAGTCTTAAAGACCTGAAGAAACAAGCTGAACAGAAGCTTCAACAAACCGCTAAAACTTCTGGATTCACGGAAGAGGAAGCTGGTAAAGCCTTGAAAGAAGCTTTGAGTAAAGGAGCGACGAAAGGAACCGAAATTGTTTCGAAAGCCGACGGATATTTCGGGAATCCGAAAATAAAAATTCCTTTTCCTCCAGATGCGAAAAAGGTTGAAGACAAATTGCGCAGCCTCGGATTAAACAAAGAATGTGACGATGTAATTCTATCTCTTAATCGCGCAGCGGAAGATGCAGGTAGCGCGGCGAAAGACATTTTCGTCCGTACTATTTCAGACATGACCATTACCGATGCCATAAACATTGTAAAAGGTGGAGAAAACGCCGGGACAGAATATTTGAAATCGAAAACACGCGCTGCCTTGGTTGAAGCATTCAAACCCATTATAAAAACATCACTCGATAAAGTAGGCGCTACAAAGAATTGGGAGTTTGTTATTACACGCTACAATAAAATTCCTTTGATTGAAAAGGTTAATCCTGACTTGGTTCAGTTCGCCACCGAACGCGCCATTGATGGACTTTTTGTAAAGGTTGCTGAGGAAGAATTACTCATTCGCAAAGATCCAATTGCACGCACTTCAGAATTATTGAAGAAGGTTTTTGGAGGGTAGTCTACGTTCCGCAAAAAGTTTTAAAACTCAAATCATTTTTCGGATTGAAGGTGGAAAAAACATCTTCCGAAATTAGTTCGTATGGATTTTTAAGTCGATCAAGGTAGGACTGAAATAACTCCCAATTGTCGTTGTCCACTGCTTCTGCCAATACCCTTTCAACCCATTCATTTCGAGGAATGACAACTGGATTGATATTCTCTTTTTCAATCTTACTGAAATCATTTTTCTGAGCCAACCACAATTCATAGCGAAGGCTGGTGGTTAAATAAACTTCTCTCACTTCCTTCCCTTCCAAAAACAAAAATGAGTTCGTATAATCTGAATGTGTTTCTTCCATGATTGAAAGCAGCTCTTCCACCCACTCCCTTCCTTCTTGAGTGTTAATCTCCACACCCAATTTCTCGCCCATCATTTTGTAATAAGCCGTTCCAAACTGATCAGGGAATTCTTCAATGACTTCCACAGCCATTTCCTTAGCGACTTTTGGATTTTCATGAATGAGCGTCATTAAGCTATTCGCGAACACCCAAAGATTCCATTGTGCAATTCCAGGCTGACTCGCGAACGCATATCGCTTCGCAGTATCGATAGAACTAAAACATGTCTTTGGACCATACACATTCATAAATGCACACGGACCGTAATCTATCGTCTCTCCAGAAATGCTCATATTGTCAGTATTCATAACGCCATGAATAAACCCTACGCGCATCCAATTCACTATTAAATCCGTCTGCACGCGAACAACCTCCTTCAACAATTCTAAATACGGATTTTCTAAACTCGCGCATTGCGGATAATGTCGCGCAATAGCATAATCGGCTAGTGATTTCAAAACATCCTCGCTCTCATGCATGCTTGCATACTCAAACGTACCGACACGCAGATGACTAGAAGCCGTGCGAGCTAAAAGTCCTGCCTTCTCCATTCCGTTTCGATGAATCTGATCTCCCGTATTTAAAACAGCAAGCGTTCGTGTTGTTGGAATTTGGAGTGCATGAATCGCTTCACTCATGATGGCTTCGCGCAACATCGCTTTCAACGTTGCACGTCCGTCGCCTCTTCGTGAATACGGTGTGATTCCACTACCCTTCAAATGAACGTCGTGAAGAAATCCCTCCGAGGATTTCCATTCATCAACCAAACAAGCTCTTCCGTCGCCAAGCACATTGAAGTGTCCAAACTGATGTCCTGCGTAAGCCATTGCCAACGGCTGTTTCGACCACTGATCGCTTCCATTGACCAATCGTTCAAATTCCTCTGCAATGCATGCGTCTGGAAAAGTGTTTGTCAATTTTTCATTCCAAAAAACAACATATGACTTTTCAAAAATATCAGGAAAAGCATTCGTATAAAGTTCTTCCGGTAATTGTGCGTAGTTCAGTTTCATGCGACAGAAGGTTTCACCCAGTTCTTATGCCTTTATGCAGATACAATGTATTTTAACTTCTAGAAGTTCATTGGTAAAATCTATACCTACAAAGCTACAATCGTTTTTAGTAATAAGGAATGCAGATCTTTTTCAAGTTTCCGGGTTTCGGTTTTGGAGGAACAATGTAGCCAAGGGAAAATTCCAAACCTCCTCTTCCCGTGCTCGCTGGACGAAGCGTTGATGTGTTCAAATCATACGACATTCCCACGCGCCATTCGTTGTATTCTGCTCCTAATTCAATCCAAGCAGCGTCACGAAACCTTCCGTGAACGCCTGCAAACACGCGCTGATTCTCCCACTTTTCAGATGGCAGTTTATAGTACGCCCTGGACCCTAAAACCAATTCCTTCATTTTTCCTTGAAGTTGAAACAACGAAAGCGCTTCAACCTCATATTGCGAATTCAAAGGAATTCTTGCGCTCGCTTGAATGGCATGACGCATATCGAGCACAACGGCATTGTTGTCTTTGAAACTCTGCTTCGGTCGTGTAATGTTGCTCAACGAATAACCCGCATTCCATCGGAATTTATTTTGTTGTTTCTGAATGAAAACGGACAAACCTATTGAAGGATAAACACGCGCTGTGGTTGCATAAATCTCATTTGTTGAAAGCGTTGGATCGAAACTCATTCCGTTCCATTGTGAATCGTAAATCAATGCACTGGGATCAAATCCGCGTGAAGTAATTCCGAATGAACCTCCACCTCTCACCTCTAAACTATCGTTCGGCTTGTAAAGGGTATGCGCAGCATGAAGCTGAACTTGCGATGTTCTAAAACGAGAATCCCCTGCAACATCACTTCCTGCATTCAATCCGAAAGACCAAAGTTTCGCATTGAACTCTTTCGCTTCAGCAGAAAAACCGAATGTCTGATAAGGTGTCGTAACACTTCGCCATTGATTTCGCTGATTGGCTGCAAAACGAAATTGTCCATTGAAAGCGCCCACCTGAGCGCTGTTCTGCCAGAGCATAGCCTGATCGAACTGACTGAAGTGAATATCTTGAGCAATAGAGCGAGAGGAGACAACAAATAGCACTATCAAGCACGCGAGCTCGCTCATTCTCATTCCGTTTCTCTTTCTAACTATCATTCTAATCTTATTCAAGAACAGTTATATTTCCTTCTTCGAAATAAATTTCACCACCTTCACAGACCACGCGCATGTAGTAAACAAAAACAGCGGGATCTACTTTCTTCCCTTTGAAATAGCCATTCCAACCAACGCTCTGGTCTTGTGTTTCGAAGACCAACTCACCCCAACGGTCGAACAACTTAAAATCCAATTGCGTAATGAAATTTCCTCTTACATAAAGCCATTCGTTCGCTTGATCGAGATTCGGAGTGAATGCGTTTGGAACGTATACGGTTGGCCTTCCACATATAAAATCTACCACACGCACAGTGACACTGTCTTGTTGAATGCAATCGCCATCGGAAACTGTTACGTTGTATGTTGAAGTCATTTCAACGAAAGCTATTGGATTATAAATATTCGGATTATTCAATCCAAGCGACGGTGTCCACTGATAAGAATAAGAGTTGTTCAGAGGACTGGCTGTAAGCTGAACGTTGGTTCCAGCAATGACAACCGCTGGGTTTACACTAGCGTTAATTGTCGAAGCATTCAAGGCGCTCACTGCCACCTGAACAGTATCTTGCGCAAAACATCCGCTTGGTGTTGCGGCAGAGACAGAGACCTCTGTTGCACTCGTAATTATTACATCAATGGATGAAGTTCCTTGTCCACTTAAAAGCTGCGCATTCGATTGCCACTGGTAATTAAATGTTGGATTCGGATTCAATACCGACAACGAAACCGTATCGCCATAGCACGCTGTGAAATCGCCTTGAATAGTTGCTTGATCGCCAACCATAAAAACAGCAACGCTATCTTCTACTATGCAACCCTGACTGGTCAATTCCGCGAAATACATTTGCATTCCGTTTACAAAAACGTTTATCGAAAGGTCTTGTGTGTTGCTGTTTAACGGATTCGAAAAATCAGGTGACGCGCTCCAAATCAAACTTCCAGTTGAAGGATTAATTAGAGCGTTGAGATCTACATTCGCTGGAACACATAACGAAGTATCGTTAGGAAGTGTTAAACTTAATTGAGGAACCAAAACGTTTTGCGTAAGTGTATCCGTGCAGACGTCGTGTTGAATCAACAATTGATAAGAAGCACTTGAACTTCCTGTAAATATTGGAAGTGGTCCATTTACATCGCTCAAATTGCCGTCGTTCGGAGTCCAAGTATAAACCGCATTCGGATCGGCACTCACCTGTCCCAACTGAACAGGCACTCCATTGCAAACAGTCACATCACCAAGCGTTTCAACAATTGGCGCAACAACTGTAACCGTTCTTGAAATAGTATCTATCGCATTGCATGTAGCCGGATTTTGTGCGGTTAAGGTTATCGTGTAGGTTCCCGGCGAATTGAACGTGTGAACCACACTGTTTCCAAATACAGTAGAATTATCATCGCTGAAATACCATTGAACTGAAGCGGCCAATGAAGAAGTGCTTACCAACTGAATGGTAGATCCTTCGCACAGCAATGGCGGCACATTGAAATTGGCAACAGTAAGAGGTAGTTGGAAATCGTATTTAAAAACACCGTTGTTGCAGTTGTTGTTGTTGTTGATTGCGGAAACAGCATTTGCCGGAAAAATTGGAAAGTCGCTATTACCGCCGCAGCCTGCGCAAACACTTTGATAAATAATTCCCTTTCTATCGAAGCGACTGGTTCCCCCGTCTACGTGCTCAGCGCTTATGTTTCCACCGAAAAAAGAAGCGTAGGTGACTGCGCTCGCATCAGCTTCCAACACAAGTAAATAAAAATCACTGCCATCTGTGGTAGTTTGAAAAGCGTCTGGTGTAGTGAATAATCCTGTTGTATAACCTGCTTCTGTGGTGGAATATTCATTCACTGCTCCTCCCCATCCGCTGAGGTAAATCTTTCCGCACACATCAACTAAGAATGCTGTTGGAGAAAGATTGGGTTCACCTCCTCCTGTTCCGAATACGGTGCTCCAAACAATGGACGATAAGTCATTAGGAAATTTCGTGACGAGCATGCCGCTATTTGGCTGACTGAATGTGGCATTCACGACAAACGCTGAATTCGCAGCACGCGTTTGTCCGTATACAAAAACATCATCGACATTATCCGTTTCAATAAAATACAATTGATCAAACACGTTACTTCCGAAATAAGTTGAAGACAACAGACTCGTACCTGTTGGATTGAACTTCGCAATCCAGCCGTCGCTATTTCCTCCATTAAAAACTTGTCCGTATCCGTTGCCTGCTATTGGAAAATTCACCGACTGCGTTCCTCCGCACACGAATATATTTCCTGCGTTATCCTCAGCCAAACTGAATCCGCTATCGTCATCGCTTCCGCCGAGGTAGGTGCTCCAATTCATTTGCGACAAATCACTCGAAAGTTGAAACAAGCAAGCGTCTTGCAATCCTCCAATGCTCGACTGAAATGCATTGACTGTTGGGAAGTTCGTTGAGTATGTTGAACTCACCACGTAGACATTATCGTTCACATCTAGATCAATCTCACCACGAAATTCATCGGCATAATTGAACTTCAGTCCGGCTGCGGTGTTCACGCCATCATTCCCTGTCCCTCCAACGAAGGTTGAAGCCAAGAGTGTGTTTCCATTTACATTCAACTTCGCGACAACAATATCGCTTCCGTTTACATATTGAACGCCTACACCAAAAGGAGCGAAGTTCGCACCACCGTTGAAAGAATTATCGAAGGCACTGGAAGTTGCAGGAAAATTTCCACTTGAAGTAGTCCCCAAAACAATCAATTCGTCGTTGCTGTTGCAGATTAAACTGTGTGGAAGATCGTCATTCGCCCCACCCAAGAAAGTACTCCATTGCAAAAAGGTTCCTGACACATCGTATTTCGAAATAGCCATATCTGTTCCTGCCAAAGTACCTTGTCCGTTTCCACCACCCCAGGTGGTCTGATAAGCACCGAGTGTTGTCGGATAACCTTGACCGAATGCACTGCTTCCGGAAATTAAATTTCCTTGACTATCATAGGTAGCGGTATATCCGAAGTTATCGTCGAAGCTTCCGCTGTAGGAAGAGAAGATTAGCTCTGGATCAATGATTAACGCGTGCCTCGAATCGTATTTTCCCAATCGGAAAGAAATTACATTCCCGTTTTTCTCGAAGGAGCAATCGACACGAATTTTCATCGGCGGATTGTTTCCGGCAGCTTCGCCTTCCATGGGAATCAATTGATATGCGATGGGGATTTGCTCAACGATTTCTCCCAAGGCCGTTCGTACGATCAGCCTTCCGTCTTCAATGCGAACATCATCGGTTCCTTCATACGACCATTGAATTTGCGTTGGTGAAGCACCACGTTGCACTTCCCAGTCGTACTTCATGAAGAAATCGTTCTGATAAACGTGAAGATGAATTCCTGAATAAAAATTTTGATAGCGGAATCCTTTCGCCTCGCGGCAATCTCTTCCCCATTTGGCAGGGTCGTTTCCTAAAAAATAGTTGTAACGTGTTTGTTGAAAGGCATCGGCAACCACTCTTTCCGGATGGGCATTAAGAAACACTTGACGAAAAACATGTCCGCGCATAATCGGCTCGAACTCCTTTCCAGCATGTGCTTTCGCTATTTCAGATAAATCGAAGAAATGATGCGTGAAGGCGTTGTTTTCGAAAAACGTTCTGCCGTTTTCTGTTGCAGCGCTGAATTTAACTTGCGATGGCCACTGTCCTTTGTTCTCGATGAAATGCACAACCTGCGCTAGTCCAAATTGAACAAGCAGACCAAAACATCCAATGAGTAAAATTTTGCGCATTGAACGAATTTACAAAATTCGAGGAGAACTCTAAGACTTTAATTTCGCCTGAAGCGCCAGCATCTCAACCAAGGCTTGAGCGCAGTCGACGCCCTTGTTACCAAGCACCCCACCACTGCGAGCGCGGCTTTGTTCAATGTGATCATCGGTAAGAACTCCAAAAACTACAGGTTTACCTGAATGTAATCCAATGTCTTGAATGCCCTGAGCTGTTGCCATTGACACATACTCAAAGTGTGGTGTTTCACCACGAACAATACATCCCAATGCAATGACTCCGGTAACACCCGGTTTCTCGGTTGCCCATTTCGCCCCAAGAGGTAATTCGAAACTACCCGGCACATATTCCTTTTCAATCTGAGACGATTGAAAACCAAGACGGAGCAATGTTTCCATTGCTCCGTTGTATAAATTTTCTGTTACCTCTTCGTTCCAACGAGAAACTAAAATTACCACACGGTGATTTTCAATTTCAGGAAGAAGAATTGCTCTTTCTTCAGAAAGATTAACGGTTGCCATTATCCTTGCGCCTTCAAGAAGTTCAACATTTTATCTGCTTCTACATAAGTAGCAGAACGATTGTCGATTCCTTCCATCGCTTTCTCTAGCGTTTCTTTTGCTTTGTCTTTGTTTCCTTGCTCAATGTATACACGAGCTGCCTTCAACAAATAATCTCCGGCTAGTGCATCGCGAGTGCCATTTGATTTCGATTGAGCCGCAGCTTTTTCGAAGTACTTCACCGCTTCGTCTAATTGACCCAATTCAACATTCATATCGCCTATGTTTCCAAGAACATAAACTGAAACCGCTTGGTCTTCTACATTCACTTCTTTGAAATGAGCCAACGCGTTTCCGAAATCTCCTTTCGTACGGAAACAAATTGCAGCACCGTAATGAGCTAATTCAGCAGCATCCGTTCCTTCGTAGTTATCAATTACACTTTGGAATCCGGCTGCATCTTCGTGACCGTTCAATGCCCAGTCGATACTGTCGATAGACAAATAATACTGTGCTTTCCACAAAGCGTTTGCCGCCTCTTGCTCGCGTGGTTGAGCAACTGCTGCATCGTAAGCGAAGTATCCGCCTACACCTACAACCAATGCAATTCCTAGCGCCATTAGTGGCTTTCTATAATTTTCGAAAAAATTTGAAGTTGTGTTAGAAGCATGTGCTTCGTTCTTGCTAACTTCTTGGTCTGCGATATTTTTCTTTGACATGTGCGTAAATTGAGGTGCGAATATACTAAATTCCGAATAATTTTGACACTTCTAATTCCATGTCAAGAATATCACTGCATAAACTTCAGTTGTTCCAATTCAAGAACTACGGCGCCTACTCGGCCCATTTCGGCCCGAGAGTCAATTGTTTGTTGGGGAAAAACGGCATTGGAAAGACCAACATTCTCGATGCAATATACAGTTTAAGCTTCTGCAAAAGCTATTTTTCGCACACCGACAGCTTTTCCATTCAAGACGAAAAAGAGCAGGGCGCTGTCAATGGTGAATATGAAATTGATGAAGAGAACATCAAGATTTCCTACGCCTTGTTTCGCGACAAAAAGAAGCAAGTCAGTAAAAATGGAAAAGCATACGACCGTTTGTCTGAGCACATTGGTGTTCTGCCCTTGGTTATGGTAACACCAAACGACATCGATTTAATTCGTGAAGCTAGCGATGTTCGCCGCAGATGGCTCGATCAAACACTTTCGCAGACATCGTCCGAATATTTGCGCTTGCTTATTCAATTCAACCATATTCTCGACCAGCGCAATGCTGTTTTGAAAAACAACCGATACGGCACCTCAGAATTATCGGAAATTATTTCGATTTACAACGAGCAAATAAACTTTACTGGAACACAGATTTTCCTTGTCCGCAAAAGTTTTTTCGAGAGTTTTTCTCCCGTATTCGAATCGATTTACAACGAAATCTCACAGGCAGAAGAAAGCCCTGTTCTGCGGTATGAATCGGAAGTGAACGAAGGAAATTATTTATCCTTACTGGAAGCTACCTTGGAAAAGGACAAATACGCCGAGCGCACCACGAAAGGAATTCAGAAAGACGATATCATTTTTGAGCTTCAGGGTAAAATGTTGAAGAAATTCGCCTCTCAGGGACAGCAGAAGACATTTCTGTTGGCTCTAAAATTGGCGCAATTGGAATACACGAAAGGAATCTTGAACAAATCTCCTTTACTGATTCTAGATGATATCTCAGAAAAGCTTGATGATAACAGACTTCGCTCATTGTTGCAATGGCTGCATGAAAACACAAACGCTCAAATCTTTCTTTCAGACACCGATATTGAAAAAACTCCGCGTATGTTAGCCGAAGTTGGAATGGAGTTTCAAACTATTTCCCTTCAAAACAGCTTTATATTACCTGAAGAAGCAAAACAACCATGAGCACTCGCAATGAATTTTCCTTGAAAGACGCTATTGGCGAGTGGGTGAAGCGGTCGCCCCTTCAACGTAAATTGAACGAGCTTCTCATTATTGAGGCTTATGAAAAGGCCGTTGGACCAATCCTGTATAAAAAGACGAAGCAAATTACCGTCAAGGGAAACCAACTTCATTTACATTTTGAATCAGCTCCCCTAAGAGCCGAGTTGTTCCAATCTCGAACAGATTTACTGAAAGCCATCAATGACAATTTCAGTGAGCCTCCAATAAATGAGATTGTCTTTTCCTGATTTATCGCAGATTTTCCAATTTTTACAGAATATTTATTTTTTGCTTAACGATATTGAAATGTATCTTTCGCCTACTGAAAAATTATAGTATGACGAGAATCCCAACGCTCTGTGCAAAGAACAAATCAATAACAGCCCTGTTGGCCCTGTTAACGGTTGTCTCTTTGTTCAACATTTCTTGGTCCGATGAAAAGCCCGCGAAAGGCCATCATGGAGGCATGGAGATGGTTAAACTTCTTACTCAAACGAATTTACCTGTTGGTGACAATGGATTCTTCACGGGTTCAGGAAGATGCGGCGGTTGCCACGGGGATGATCCTGTTGATTTTGCAAACATCAATGGAGAAGGCTCCGATGTAAGCCCGGCAACAAACTGGCGTGGGTCCATGATGGCTAACTCAGCAAAAGATCCTTTTTGGAAGGCTAAAGTCAATCACGAAATATTAGTAAACCCAGCACATGCTCAAGAGCTGATAAACAAATGTACTTCATGCCACGCGCCCGTTGGACGATTCACTAACCTCTTACAAGAAAACAATCCGAACTACACCCTAGAAGAATTAGCAATGGATTCGTTGGCGCGCGATGGTGTGAACTGCGGCGCTTGTCACCAACAAAAAATGGACGGTCCTCAAGGTGTTGGAAAGCACTTCAGTGGAGAACTGTTCTTCCACAAAGACACCATCTACGGCCCGTACATTACCGAAGAACAAACGGTTCCAATTTTCGAAGCCATGATGCAGAGCTTTGTCGGATATCGTCCACTCGGTCATGCGAAGGTTCGTGAATCTGAAATGTGTGCCGGTTGCCACTCACTTTCAACACATACTGCAGATCTTGAAGGTAACTACACGGGTAACGATTTCATAGAGCAAGCGACCTATCACGAATGGTTGAATTCTTCTTACAACGACACTCCTGGGTTTCAACAAGAATGTCAAGGCTGTCACATGCCGGATGCTGGCGAAGGAGTCGTAATCGCTTCGGGGTATCTCTTTCTTCCACAACGTCAACCCTACGGACAACATTGGTTGGTTGGTGGAAATACCTTCATGCTAAACTTAATGAAAAACAATGCTTCTGCATTGGGAGTAACGGCCACTGAAGAGCACTTCAACACTGTCATTGAACGTAGTACTTATCAGATTGAACAAGAAACAGCCACAGTAGTGCTTACGGAAACGGGTATTGAAAATGACACGGCAAAATACAATTTGAAATTAACGAATCTTGCCGGACATAAATTCCCAAGCGGATATCCTTCAAGAAGAGCTTATGTCGAAATTATTGCGGTAGACGATGCTGGCAATGAAGTTTTCCATTCGGGAAAAATGGATAACCAATACCGCATTGTTGGAGAAGACGACACTTGGGAACCTCACTACGACATTATCACCGCGGAAGACCAAATTCAGATTTATGAAATGGTTATGGGTGATGTGAACGGAAACAGAACGCAGGTGTTAGAGCGTGCAGACGTCATGATCAAAGACAACCGCTTGACACCACACGGATTTTCTGTCAACCACTCTGCCTACGACACAACAAAGATTGTTGGTGACGCATTGTATGACCCGAACTTTAATCATTTCCCAAACGGAAATGAAGGAAGCGGTACAGATGAAATTCGCGTGCACATTCCGTTAAACGGATTCTCAGGAAACCTTCACGTT
>JBIKZA010000054.1:0-15466 GCA_044354975.1 Flavobacteriales bacterium | reverse complement strand
TTCGATCCAGTGGTATTCAACTTCCCAAATGGAGATACAGTATTGGTTGATCCGTATTATGTTGGACATAATTATTCTGAATTACTCCGCAACGAAGCCATAACACTTGCTGGTGGAAATATCGATATGTACTTAAGAGAAACAGCGAAATACGACGCAATGGCGCGAAACAATTTCAACGAGAAAAAAGTTTGCAAGTCGTGTCGCGAAAACACTCCAGGCGGAAGAGGAAATTTAAAAATTGGCGGAACGCGTTACCGTCCACTCGACAAAAAAGAAATGTACATCAAGCGTTGCATTGGTCTTCCGTGGGAAACATTGGAAGTGCGTGACGGCCAAGTATTCATTAACGGATCTGCAATTGAGAATAAAGCTGGGATGATGTGGAATCATCTAATTTCAGTTTCCTCGCCTTCAGCGATTTCAAAACTTCAACGTGACTTTGGAAAGTTGAACAGCGAAATTCAAATGATGAATCAAGAGGGAGATTTATTGCTTGTTCCTTTGACATCTGAAGAAGCCAATAAAATGAAGGTTATGACGGCTGACTTCCCGAGTGTTGTTCAGTTCCAAGACACTACTTCCGACCATTCACTTTCCATTTATCCGAACTCCAATGAATATCCGTTTGGCGAATGGTCTAGCGATCGTTACGGCCCAATGACCATCCCTGCAGAAGGCATGACCATTGAAATGTCGCACGATGCGTTTGTTCGTTACAGCCGAGTAATAGGCGCGTACGAAGGAAATAGCATTGCTGAAAAAGACGGCAAGATTTTCATCAATGGACAAGAAGCTGCAACGTACACGTTCAAACAGAGTTATTATTTCATGATGGGAGATAACCGTCACCACAGTGCCGACAGTCGTTTCTGGGGATTTGTTCCGGAAGACCACATAGTTGGAAAAGCGGTGTTCACGTGGTTCTCCAAAGAGAATAACGAATACCATGGAGGCAATAAATCGTGGTTGGAGCAGGTTCGTTGGGATCGTATCTTCCATTTGGTAGACTAAGACCTTCACATGAATACGCTTCCATTGTGTTGCTTTGCTCCAGTCAGTTGGTATGTGCTGTATGCTGAAAATAATTTCGCTTTAAGTAATGAAGAGTATTTTCAGAAACAAACGTATCGCAATCGATTCGACATCCTCACAGGCAATGGTGTTCAAACATTAACGATTCCGGTTGAATCGACTGGAGGTGAAAGAACACCTCTACGCGACATTCGAATTAGCTCTGAATACAGCGGAAAGAAAACGCTTCAAGGCATTCGCAGTGCCTATGGAAATTCCGCGATGTATGATTTTATTGATGTTGAATTGGAAGAACTTTTTTTGAAAGAAGAAAAGTTTCTGATTGATTTCAATACAAAGGCGCATGAATGGTGCTGTAAGTGGTATCCCAAAATCCCAGAGGGAAGATTGATTGAATCAAAGATTCCGGAGGAAAGATTGATTGAATCAAAGATTCCGGAGGAAAGATTGATTGAATCAAAGATTCCGGAGGAAAGATTGGCGGAGCCAAAGATTCACTTCGTGAAAGAATTAGATGGAGAGAGATGGAAGCAGCGTGGGACGAGACCGGTGGAATTGAGGAGTTATCCGCAGGTATTTTCGGATCGGTTTCCGTTTGAAAAAGATCTATCTATACTCGATGCTATTTTCAATTTGGGAAAGACCTCTGTGAAGGCTCTTGGGCATGTTAACAATTCCTGAAATTAGTTTCGTTTTTCGCGGAAAGCAATGCATTTTTGCATAGATGAAGAAACGCAATTCCGACCTCGTTCAATTTTTTCTAACCGTAGGTATTTTATGCGCTGTTGCGCTGCTTTCCTCGGTTGTCTTTTTCAAATTAGATATCACCGCTGAAAAGAGAAATTCACTTTCTAAAACATCATTAGAGATGTTGGAAAGCTTGGAAGAGCCTGTGTATGTGCGTGTTTACTTGCATGGCGAATTTCCCGCAGACTACAAGCGCTTGGAACAAGCCGTGGAAGAGCGTTTGGCTGAATTCAGTAATTTGAGCAACGGATTCATAGAATACGAATTCATTGATCCGTATGAAGAAGCTGACGAGAAAAAGCGTCAAGAAATTTTCGCTGCGTTGGATGAAAAGGGATTGAAATTTTCGAACATCACCTACGAGCAAGACGGCGGCGAAGTCAACAAAATTATTTGGCCGGGAGCAATTGTTGAATACAAGGGCAAAGAATATCCTGTTCAATTCATGCGAAGTGAAATGCCGTTGTCTGATCCTGAAATGGTGAACTTCTCGGTAAACAATTTGGAATACGAATTGGCGAGTAGCTTCCGCAGAATTTTACGCGACCGCAAGCCGTTGATTGGAGTGTTGGAAGGACACAAAGAAATTCAACGCATTCATATGGCCGATTTGCTTTACACGTTGAAAGACAATTACAACGTGAAGCCTGTTACCATCAACGGGAAATTAAATGCGTTGAGCGACAAGCTTCCTGAATTTCAATACCGTTCGAATGCTTATGATATGCTTATTGTAGCGGGTCCAGATACTGTTATTCCAGACAAAGACCGTTTCCTCATTGATCAGTTTGTGATGAACGGAGGAAAAGTATTGTGGATGCTCGACGCGCTTCATATGGATTTAGACAGCATTAAAACGGGTGGATTAGCCATGGCCGTTTCCAACGAGAACGGCTTGTATGAAATGTTGTACGAATACGGTGTTCGTCTGAATAGAAACATGGTTATCGATTTTCAAGGAGCACCCATTATTCTCGACAACGGACCTATGGGCAATCAAAGAAGTTATGTGGAAAAGAGCAACTACTTCGCTCCTATTCTCACTTCTGAAAAACATTCACATCCGATTGCCGCGAACCTCGATCCTATCTTCACAGAATTCGCGGGATCTATTGACACCGTTAATCAAGACAAGAACATTCGCAAAATTCCTTTCCTATTTTCTTCCGATTTAGCGAAAGAATTTAAAGCGCCAGTTCGTATTGATTTAGAATTGTTGCGTGAGACTGGAGACTATTTCAAAACCAACAACAAACCTAATCAGGTGATGGGAATTTTGTTGGAAGGAACTTTCTCTTCCGCCTTCAACGATTACCTTCCGGATAGCGTAAGAAAATCTCCTGAGATCTCCTATCGCTCATCGAGCGAGCCAACGCGTATGATTGTTATCTCAGACGCCGACATTGCCTACAACGAAGTTCAAGTTGAAAACGGAAAAGAATATCCACTTCCATTGGGATACAGCAAGCAGTTCAAGCGTGTGGTATACGACAACAAAGATTTACTTTTGAACTGTGTGAATTATCTTTTAGATGACGCGAGCTTAATTGATGTTCGCTCGCGTAACATTCAAGTGAGAAAACTCGACAAGGATAAAATTTCCAACGAAAAAAATTATTGGAAATCGTTGAATACTGCATCTCCGCTTTTCGTGCTGGCCATCTTCGGAACGACCGTTATTTATTCAAGAAAAAAGCGTTGGACCAAGCAGAACTAAGATGAAAAAAAAGAATATCATTCTCCTTGTGTTGTTTTTAATTCTTGCAGGGACAGCCGTTTTCCTTTATCCGAAGTTGAGTGAGAAAAGTTCCACCGGAGACAATCCGTTCATGCAATTTTCCATTGAGGACACAGCGTCTGTTTCAAAAGTTACCATTCAAGATAGAAATGGAAATGTGGCTTTGTTGGAAAGAAAAAACGGAAGCAACGAATGGACCATCAACAAAAAATTCAATGCGCGGAAAGATGTGATTAAACTTCTTCTTGAATGTTTCCATGACGTTCGTGTAAGAGGAAATGTTCCTTCGAAAATGCGTGACAACATGATGAGTGTGATGGCAACTTCGGCGAAGGAAGTGAAAATCTACGGAAAGAACAACGAGCTTTTAAAGACGATCTTCGTGGGTCCGAATACCCAAGACCACATGGGAACCATTATGCTATTGGAGACGCCAGAAGACGGGCGCAGCGAAGAGCCCTACATTACGCACATTGAAGGATTCACTGGATTTTTAAATCCGCGTTTCTTCATCGATGAAATGGAATGGCGCAGCACAGATATTTTTTATTATCCGAATAACGACATTGCAGAGATTGAAGTGTTGCACATGACGGACCCTGCGAGTAGCTTCAAGTTAACGCACTTCGGAAACAACAAACTTAAATTCGAGCGCTACTTAAATGGGACGCTTACTCCCTTTTCTCAGCTCGACACTGCATTGGCTTTTGATTTATTGAAACGTATGCGAAAGGTTAATATTGAGACCTACAACACCATGCTTAAGCCAACCGCAGCAGATTCCATCAAGAGCATTACTCCAACGTTTGTTTTGCGCGTAAAAAACAATGCAGGGGCTATTACTTCTCTTAATTTGTATTTGAAGAAAGCAAAGGAGATGACTCCTGATGCAACTGGACAAATGACTCCGTTCGATCCTGAATATTTCTGGGCGAAAACAGATGCGAATGAAATTGGACTTGCGCAGTTCTTTGTGTTTGAAGCTTTGCTTCAGCCCGCAGGGTTTTACGGGAGATAATTTTATTTCGAAGTGGAAAGCGCAAACAATGCGATTCCAGCTGCAATAGCGGCGTTCAAGCTTTCGGCTTCGCCTATTGCTGGAATGGTAAGACATTCTTGCGCGGCATGCACAAACTCATTCGACACGCCATGGCTTTCACTTCCAACTACCAATGCCCATTTTTCAGGTGCACGAAATTCTTGAATGGGAGTGCCGTTCAAATTAGCAGCTAAGACAGGAATAGCATTCGATTTACAAAACTGAATAATCTCTTGTCCTGAAGTCATTACTATCGAAAGGCGAAGAATACTTCCCATGGTCGCTTGAACAACTTTCTGATTGAACGGATCTACGCAATGCTCATCGAGTAACAACGCGTCTACTCCGAACCATTCACACGTGCGAATAAGAGTTCCTAAATTCCCAGGGTCTGAAATGGAATTCGCAATGCAAAACGTTTTTCCTTTCACCGTTAACAAACTCGTTAACGATTGTTTCAAAACGACAAGATATCCAGGAGCATTCGTAAGACTTGAAATCTGCTCCATGTCTCGCGGATGAATCAATGGCACTTTCATTTCCTCTGAGAATTCCTCGTCGGTTGTAAATACCTTCACCACTTTCTGGCTTGACTTCAATGCCTCCTCGACAGCCTTTTTTCCTTCTACAACGAACAATTCCTCTTGCATTCTGAATTTCTTCTGCTGCAAAGAGCGAATTAGTTTGATTTCGTTCTTGGAAATGGACATTAAATTTTATTTCTACAAAGATGCGTTAGATATTTGTACAAATGATGCAAAAGAAGATTTTTCAAAAATGTTGGTTCTTACAAACACTTGTTGGTGTAGTTCTCTGCCTCACTTATTCTTCTTGCGCCATTCAAAATAACTTGCGTGATGGTGAGATTTATTTCGAAGATCACAAGATTGATTTCGTTGGACAGAAAAACGAATTACTTCCTACCACCGATGTTAGTGCTGACGAGCTTTTGTATTTAACAAAACTGCAACCCAATCGGAAGACGTTAATGTTTCGATTGAATATGCGTTTGAACACGTTTGTTCCCAAGAAATTTTTAGAACGCTCGCAGCTTCGCATTGATAAGCGATGCGCT
This sequence comes from Flavobacteriales bacterium, assembly GCA_044354975.1. Lineage (GTDB taxonomy): Bacteria > Bacteroidota > Bacteroidia > Flavobacteriales_D > Sanyastnellaceae > CAIZGX01. The sequence goes on along the minus strand of JBIKZA010000054.1, from coordinate 9,832 downwards.
CGGATTAATAAAAAGCGCTTTGACAAAGAAACGCGAAAAAACAAAAAACATAAAGATCCAAAAACCTGCAATGGCTTGTGGCCGTGGCTTGCTTATACTGTAGGAGAACCGCCTGTGCTCTTGGATACAGTGCTCGTTAACAAAGGCGCAAGACAAATGGAAATCTATCTGCGTAAGAATGGTTATTTCAACGCAGAGGTTAATGGAGAAAGTATCATTAACGCAGAAAAAAGTTTATTCTGGAAAGCTGGAAAAAAGAGTCGTGTGGTTTATCATGTTGAGCTGAAAGACTTATACACGATTAAAAATGTTGAATGGGCAACAGAGGACGCTAGCATAAAAAAACAGCTTCCAAAACTTAAGGAAAAATCTTTGGTGAAAGCTAACGAACGTTTTCGAGTAACAAACCTTGATGCTGAGCGGGCAAGAATCACGTTGTTCTTGAGTAACGAAGGCTTCTACGAATTCATTCCCGACTATATCGTCTATCAATTAGATACAGTTACCTACCCGAAAGAGGTTAACGTTAAGCTCACTGTTCTGAATCAAAAAGCACTCGACGGTTACGGGAATTTCACAGGACAAACATTGCCTCATCGCAAATTTTATATCGGAGAAATTTCATTCAACACTTCCTTCAATCCATTGAATCCGAATGAGACTCCAACAGACACTGTTGAATACAAAGGATTAGATATCTTCAGCGTTGGCCTCTCGTGCGTAAAGCCCGTTATACTCGACAGACGCGTTGAAGTGAAAGAAACACAACTCTACCAACAACGCTATCTCGATGAAACATATAAACGCTTCACGCAGTTAGGTGTTTTTAAGACGGTGAACATTCAACTTTCGCCGCGTAACGATGCGAAAACGGGACAAGCCTTGCTTGATGTTAAAGTGTTGTTGGCGCCGAACAAGAGGCAAGCGTTAAGTTTCGATCCGCGCGTGACCAATCGTTCTGGCAACATGGGTATTTATGGAAACTTCATCTACAAACATCGCAATGTTTTTCGCGGCGCAGAGTCGTTTGAATTCAAGACGGTTGTCGGAGCTGAGGCTTCACAAGTGTTAGGTGACGGCTCCGCGAACACGGGCAATCAAATTGTTCAACGCACCTTCCAATTGAACACCTTCGAGATTGGACCTGAATTGAATTTGATTTTACCACGTTTGTTTCCGCGTGACTTGGCGAAGACAAGTCGAAGCAACGATCCGAAAACTACTCTGCGCGCTGGATTGAATTATCAGCGCAGACCCGATTATACGCGAACACTTTCGCAGGTGAGTTTCGGTTGGACCTTCATTGAAAATCCGGAGACAGTTTCTTCATTCGATATTGAATGGGCGGAATTGAGCGTTATTAAAATTGACCGTTCCGCTGCATTCGATCAATGGTTAGGATCTTTGAACGATAGTTATTTGGCGAACAGTTATCAAGATCACTTGATCTTAGCTTCTCGCTTAGGATTCACGGTAAACACGCAGAAAGACGGTAACCAACCGCGTGCATTTTATTATCGCGGAAATATTCTTGAAGGAGCTGGCAATTTACTTCGTGCGGTATATCAGCGTTTACCAAACGCTGAGACCGACTCTTTGGGTAGCTACGAGATTAACAACATTCGCTTTGCGCAATATGTGAAGTCTGATCACGATGTGCGCTTCTACACACAAAAGGACGACCGCAATAAATTCGCTTTTCGCGCATTTGTTGGTGTTGGTATACCTCTGAAAAATTTATCCTCCCTACCCTTCGAAAAAAGTTATTTCAGTGGTGGTGCAAACGGATTGCGCGCGTGGCAAGCACGAACGCTGGGGCCAGGAAGTTTTCGCGACACGACGCTTGTTCGTTCGTTCAACAACATTGGCGATATAAAATTAGAATTCAATGCGGAATATCGATTCAAGATTACTCAGATGTTTCAAGCGGCATTTTTTGTAGATGCCGGAAATATTTGGTTAGCGAACAAAGACAATAGCCGTCCGAATGCAGAGTTCAATAAGAGTCGTTTTTACAAAGAATTCGCACTGGGTACAGGCGTCGGGTTGCGCTTCGATTTCGATTTCTTTATTGTTCGCATGGACGTTGGAATTCCGTTAAGAGATCCGTTGAAAGTAGACGGCGAAAGGTGGCTTTGGCAAGGAAAAGACGAATACAATGCGTTCTTAACTGACGTAAACAATTCACCATCTTCTTTCAAACTACAACCGGTCTTGAACTTGGGATTGGGATTTCCTTTCTAACCTTTTTCTATTTCTTGTTGAATGAGCGAACGCGTGTGATCCGCCATTTCTTCAATGGACATGTTGAAAAATTCATCGCTGTTTAAAGCGGGTAAGATTCTTAATTCAACTGTTGCGGGACGTATGAAAAAACTACCGCTCGCCAACGCTTTCGCGCTACCAACAATGGCAATGGGAACGATTGGAATTCTACCTTCTTTCGCAATCGTGAAAATACCCTTTTTGAAAGGCAATAAATCCCCTGTTTTTGTGCGCGTTCCTTCTGGAAATGCTGCAATACTTTTTCCACCTTGAATATCTTGAATGGCAGTGCGCATGCTAGCCATGGCGCGTTCGCGATTCTTTCGGTCAACCAAAATCATTCCTACTACTTTAATATATTGACTGAGAATTGGAACTTTTTTCAATTCAATTTTCGCTATGAAAAACATCGGACGATTCACGCGTGTGCACATGATTGGAATGTCTAATTGTGAAGCGTGATTTGCTGCATAAATAGCAGGTTCATCGAGAATATTTTTCTGCCCAGTAGCCTTCACACGAACCATTGAAATGGCAAGAATGACAGGAGAGAAAATGTAGTAACCCATAATCCGGTGCGAATACGTTGGGTTCGTTGCTATGGCGAATAACATTCCAAATATCCCACAGAATATGGTCCAGATGAGAATCAATAAAAGTTGCAACACGTTAATTGGAAGCCACAAAATTTTCGAAATCATCCTTCTTCTCCGTTGTATTTTTCGAATCGAACAATTAAGAATTTGCTGATTGGTGTGTTGCTTCGTTCAGCTGTGTGATGAAGTGGAACCAAGCAATTCGTTTCCGGAAAATATGTCCCCACGCATCCTTTCGGAATGTCGTAAGGAATAATGTGAAACTTAATGGCTTTGCGCTCTACCCCTTCATGAATTGAAATGATATTTACCAATTCTTTGTGTTGAAGTCCGGCAGCAAGAATATCTTCTTCATTCATCATAACTACGCGACGTTCGTTCTCTACTCCGCGGTAGCGATCATCTAGACCGTAAACCGTTGTGTTGAACTGATCGTGTGTGCGAATGGTCATGAGCACGTAATGTCCGGTTGGAATTTCAATGTGTTGAAGCGGCTCTGTTCTGAACTGTGCTTTTCCTGAAGGTGTTGTGAACTTGCCTTCGCGCGCACCGTTGGGAAGATAGAATCCGTCGGCGCCGCGAACGCGTTTGTTGTAATTATCGAATCCTGGAATGGTAGCTTCAATTTCTTCACGAATGAAATCGTAATTGCCTCTCCACTTTTTCCAAGGCAAGTCAGCGGTCTTTTTGCAGGCGTTTCCGATTTCGCAAACGATTGCGGGTTCGCTCATGCAGAGTTCAGACGCGGGAGCAATGCTTCCGCGCGAGCGATGCACGATTCCCATGGAATTTTCAACGGTCACGAATTGTTCTCCGCCTTCTTGAAAGTCTATTTCCGTTCTTCCTAGGCACGGAAGAATGAGTGCCTCTTCTCCAGTTACCAAATGCGAACGATTCAGTTTGGTTGAGATATGAACGGTTAATGGAACGCGTTGCATGGCCTTTCCTGTGAATACGCTGTCGGGCGTTGCTGAAACGAAGTTTCCACCTAGGCCAATAAATATCTTCACCTTGTCTTCAGACATGGCATCAATGGCCTCTACCGCGTCGAACCCGTGTTCTCTCGGTGCTGTGAAGTTGTATCGTTTATCGAGCGCGAGAAGGAATGGTTCGCGCGGTTTTTCGTTAATGCCCATGGTACGATCGCCTTGCACATTCGAGTGTCCGCGAACCGGACAAAGTCCAGCGCCAGGCTTTCCAACTGCACCTAAAACGAGATGAATATTCACCACCTCTTGAATAATGGCTACGGCCTTTTTTTGTTGGGTAAGTCCCATGGCCCAGCATGAAATAATATTTTTCTTTTTGGAAATGAGTTCCGCAATTTCGAAAGCTTGCGCCTTCGATATACCGCTGATTTCAGAACACTCGTCGAGATTTACATCGTCGAGACTGTTCCAATACTTGATAAACCCTTCTGTTTTTTCTTCAACGAATTTTTGATCAAGCACCCCTCCTACTTCTTGTTCAAGCGTCTTCAGGTAATGTCCAATCATTTTAAATAGTGCATGATCTCCGCCTACTCTTATTTGCAGAAAATGGTCTGCGAGTTGTGTTCCTCCCTTTAATATTTCTACCGGACTTTGCGGATCTATGAACTTTGTAGTCCCAACCTCTGGAAGTGGGTTAATGTGTATGATTTTCCCTCCGTTGGCTTTGCATTTCGAAAGCGCCGCCATCATACGCGGATGGTTGGTTCCGGGGTTTTGTCCGATTACCAGAATGGCATCTGCAATATACAGATCCTCGAGTTTCACTGTCCCCTTGCCTATTCCAAGCGATTCTATAAGGGCAGTTCCTGAACTTTCATGACAGAGGTTACTGCAATCGGGAAGGTTGTTGGTTCCGAATTTCCTAACGAAAAGTTGATAGAGAAAAGCCGCTTCGTTTCCTGTTCTTCCGGAAGTATAAAAAACCGCTTCATCGGGTGTAGTGCAATTGTCGAGTTCTTTAGCAATGCGCTGAAAAGCGAAATCCCACGACACGGCCTTGTACTTGCTGCTTCCTTTTTCAAGGAACATAGGGTTTGTGATTCGTCCGCTTTTTCCAATTTCATAATCGCTCCACTCGCTCATTTCTTCCACCGAATGTTGGGTGAAGAAATCGGGAGTGCAACGTTTATCCGTCGCCTCTTCGGCAATAGCTTTCGCTCCGTTCTCACAGTATTCTCCGAGTTTCGATCTATGTGTAGGGTCTGGCCAAGCGCAGCCTGGGCAGTCGATTCCGTCTTTCTGATTTAATTTTTGCAGCAGTTTCCAACCTTTGATCATGCCCATTTCATCGGCAATGTGTTTAATGGTTGAAGTAATAGCGGGCACTCCGCAAGCCGCGTCTTTGAGGTGTTTCAAGCGAATGCCTGTAAGTGTTGCAGGCGGTACTATTCGGATGTTTCTCATGTTGCTAATATAGATTGGAAAACCTTCGGTTTTATTCCTACTACGTAATTGGAACTACGTAATTGGAAAATCGAAGATTTTATTCCTACTACGTAATTGGAACTACGTAATTGGAAAATCGAAGATTTTATTCCTATTTCTTAATTGGAACTACGTTGTTCAATAATTACAAAGTAGGAATTACAAAGTAGGAATAAAACCGAAGGTTTTCCAATAACAAAGTTCCCCCGCATAAACGCGCATAACTGTTTCTTGACTTAATCTACAGAACGAAATAGGTTTGCTCCATGGAAAAGACTCTTATTAAATCGGAAATTGAATCGCGGATATTTACCATTCGAGGGATGCAAGTAATGTTGGACAGTGATTTAGCCAAGTTGTATAATGTGGAAACGAAAGCACTAAATCAAACTGTTAAACGCAATTTAAAGCGATTCCCCGAATCGTTTCGCTTCCAATTATCTGAGAATGAAATGCAAAACTTGAGGTCACAAATTGTGACCTCAAGTGTGTAAGAGCTCTCTTTAGATTTTTCTCCCTAAGATGTTAATATTGAAAAATTGCTTTTGTAGGTTTTCCTTGTTTGGCATTTCTCCCCCAGCTTTGCTTGGGGCATTTCGGATGCCGCTCGCAGAGCGAGCTCGATAAAAAAGCATTCGTACCTTCGCAATACCATGCAAGCAAAAACACTCCACCTTCTTAAAAAATACTGGGGATACGATGCGTTTCGCGATAAACAAAGCGAAATCGTTAATGCTGCCGCATACGGTGAACATGTGTTTGCGCTGCTACCAACAGGCGGAGGAAAAAGCATCTGCTTTCAAGTGCCTGCGTTATGCCACAAAGGTTTGTGTATTGTGATAACTCCCCTACTCGCGCTCATGAAAGATCAGGTGGAAAGCCTCATTCAAAAAGAAATTCCTGCTGCATACCTTTCTTCCGAATTAAACAATTTCGAGATTGAAAAAATTCTCGACGATTGCACGAACAGAAAATACAAATTCCTCTACGTCTCTCCGGAGCGTTTGGAAAACGACAACTTCATCGCTCGCATTCGCTACCTCAACATTTCATTCGTTGCCATTGACGAAGCGCATTGCATTTCACAATGGGGACACGATTTTCGTCCGGCCTACAGAACCATCCCGAAGTTCATTCAAGAACTTCGAGATCCTGTTGTGATGGCTGTTACCGCAACTGCCACACCACAAGTGGTGAGCGATATTGCAGAACTGATCTTCAACAACGATTGCACCATTATTCAAAAGAGCTTCGCTCGGAAAAACATCGGATACAACGCGCTCTTCTCGACACAAAAAGAAAAGGATCTCGTTGAACGCATGCAAGTGCTTCAAGGCGCCGGAATTGTCTACTGCAATTCACTCAAAAAAACCGAAGATCTAGCAGCACTGCTGAACGAAAAAAACATAAAAGCCCTTCCCTATCACGCAGGACTTGATCTTCACAAAAAAGATCTCGCCTTTCTAAAATGGAAGAACAACGAAGTGCAAGTGATTGTCGCAACCAACGCCTTCGGCATGGGCATAGACAAACCCGATGTGCGCTTCGTGATTCACTTCGATATTCCTTCTCAACCCGAAGCGTATTTTCAAGAAGTGGGAAGAGCGGGTCGCGACGAGCAACCGGCAATCGGACTCGCCCTTTGGAATGACAGCGATTTCGTTCAACTTAAAAAAAGTGTCGCCATGCGCTATCCGCCGAAGGAAGACATTGCAACGGTTTATCAAACCCTCGCCAACATTCATCGCATTGCAATAGGTTCAGGAATGAACGAATTGTTCGCGTTGCACCTCGATCAAATTGCAGAACGAAGTCAACTGAGCGCGAACACCATTTCAGCTTCATTGCTGTTACTCGAACGCGCTGGATACATTTCCATCTTAGCACGCGGACTGCACCGTTCGCGCGTTCGCGTGATTGCTTCGAAAGATGAACTTCGCGCGTTTGTCGACGAAAATCCGAAGCACGAAGATTTTCTTCGTTCACTGTTCCGATTGTACGGAAGCATTTGGGACTTCGCTGTTCCCATTTCAGAATACCAGTTGAGTGTGTTGAATGAACGTTCGAAAAATGAAGTGCTCACATCGTTGAACGATCTGCACAAACTTCAAATCATTGAATACCTTCCTGCAAGTTCCACTTCGCAATACAGCTATGCAAAACAACGCGTAGCCTCTGAAGAAATTTCTTTTCCTGAAAGCATGTACGAAGAGCGTCGAGCAATTGACGAAACCAAACTTCAACACATGCAAAACTTGCTTTCGCAAGAACATTGTCGCGAACAATTCGTCCTTCGTTATTTCGGTGAAGATGCCGAACCCTGCGGGAAGTGCGATGCTTGTCAGCGCGAACGCGCTCTTCCAACTACAAAAGAAATTCTTAACGCTTGCCTCACCGGTAAAACACTCGACGAACTCTACGCGTGGCCGGTTCCCTTCAACAAAGAAAAAATAATAGAACTCGTGCAAGAAGCGCTCGCTGAAGGATGGCTCATTCCAAAAGAAGGCAAGTATTTCACGAGCAAGTAAGTTTTCGGAGTAGTTTTGCCACATGTTAGCAAAAATCTATTTAAAGAAAGGAAAAGAACAAAGCGCAAAACGCTTTCACCCTTGGATATTTTCCGGCGCCATTGAAGCCATTTCTGAATTATTGAAGGAAGGACAATTGGTTGAAGTATTTACGCGTGCTAACGAAAAAATTGGAATCGGACATTTCTCTGAGGGAAGCATTGCCGTGCGCATCTTTTCATTCGGTGAGGAAATGTATTCGACTGACATCTGGCATTCAAAAATTCAACACGCCTATAATCTCCGCAAGAAGGTTATGGTGAATACCGAAAGCACTACGCTATATCGTCTGATTAACGCGGAAGGCGATGGCTTCCCAGGACTTATTGTAGACATATACGGAGAAACAGCAGTGCTTCAATTTCACGGAGCAGGTATGTACCAGCACCGCAGCGAAATTGCAAACGCCTTGAAGATGGTGATGGGAGATGGATTGAAAGCTATTTACGACAAGAGCGGAGAAAAAGTCAAAGGCGTTCCTAATGCACAAAACGAATATGTTGTTGGTGAAAAAGGAAACGACATTGCTTTGGAGCACGGCATTCAATTTCAAATCGATTGGGAGAAAGGACAAAAGACCGGTTTCTTCATTGACCAACGCGAAAACAGAAAACTACTCGGCGAATTAAGCCAAGGAAAAAAAGTGTTGAACACGTTTTGCTACAGCGGTGGATTCTCTTTATACGCCTTGAAAAACGGAGCCAACTTGGTTCACAGTTTAGATAGCAGTGCTTCAGCACTGGCATTGGTAGAGAACAACATTAAACTGAACAATTTAGATACTTCGAAGCACAAGCTGATTCAAGCAGATGCGGTTGAGTACATGAAAAATATTGAAGAGGATTACGATGTAATTGTATTGGATCCTCCTGCTTTCGCGAAGCACCTTAGCGCGAAACACAAAGCTATTCAAGGGTACAGAAGGATTAACGAAGCGGCTTTGCGTCAGATTAAACCAGGCGGAATCTTGTTCACGTTCTCTTGCTCGCAGGTAATCGACAAGCAACAATTCACTTCTATTCTATTGGCTTCTGCTATTTCTGTTGGAAGAACAGTGAAGATATTGCATCAGTTGCACCAAGGGGCAGACCATCCGATTAGCATCTTCCATCCAGAAGGAGAATATTTGAAAGGTTTGGTTTTAGAAGTTATTTAGTATTTTAGACTTCATGAAAAAGATTCTGTCCCTCGCTATTTTTATTTCGGTTGGAATGAATGCCTTTGCGCAAGCCGACCTGCTTCCTTATTTATTGAAAATTCAAGGCAACTGGATTGGACTAACCGGAAGAGAAGAATGGACGAAGGTGCCCGATGAAATGATTATTGAAGGCCTTTCGTTTTACAACGTGAGTTATGAAGAATACGGGACCAACGAACTACCGAACGAACATTCGGTAATTGTTTATGACAACGATCATTGGGTTTACATTGCTACTCCGTTAGAAGCAGACAAAAGCACAACATTCGTTTGCACGAAAGCCACCTCTACTGAATGGATTTTCGAAAATCCAACGCACGACTTCCCGAAGCGAATTACTTATCGCTTCCTTTCAGACGAGCAGTTGGAAACGACTATCGACGCGGGCCCCGGTTCTGATCCGAAGGACGTGAAGGTCTGGAAGTATTGGAAGAAGAAGATCTAGATTTCTTAGATGTATACGGAACATTTCCGTTCGCATTCGTCCCCACATCCTTCTTTGGACCACGCGGCTCATCACGCGCAATATCTTCTTCTCTTCCCTCCTCTTCCCTTCTCTCACCTTCTCTTACCTCTTTGTATCCTTTGCTTTCTTGATTCCCAAAAGAATCTCCAATGCGTCTGTTCGGAACAGGTAATTTCTTTGCGGTATATGGCTTACGCACATCATCTGTTGGCTTGTCCTTCCAATTTTCAATATCACGTGGCGTTGGCTTCTGACCTTCGGTCAACAACTTCACACCGAACTTCATTAAGTCTACTTTCTCGCGCTTGTATAAAAGTCCAGCA
>JBIKZA010000012.1:0-46311 GCA_044354975.1 Flavobacteriales bacterium | reverse complement strand
CGAAAACATTCTCGGCACCATTGGCAATACACCTATGGTGAAATTAAACACCATAGTGAAAGACATTCCAGCGTTAGTGTTGGCGAAAGTGGAAACCTTTAATCCTGGAAATTCAATCAAAGACCGCATGGCTCTGAAGATGATTGAAGACGCGGAAAAAGATGGAAGATTGAAACCGGGCGGAACTATTATTGAAGGAACTTCAGGTAATACCGGAATGGGCCTTGCTATTGCCGCAATCATGAAAGGATACAAGTGTATTTTCACAAGTACCGACAAACAGAGTAAAGAGAAGTTCGATGCGCTTCGTGCATTGGGTGCAGAAGTTATTGTATGTCCAACCGATGTTGATCCAGAAGATCCACGCTCGTACTACAGCGTTTCTTCACGTTTAGAAAAAGAAACTCCAAATTCTTGGAAGCCGAATCAGTACGACAATCCAAGTAACGCGCAGGCCCACTACGAATCAACGGGTCCAGAGATTTGGGATCAAACAGATGGAAAGATTACGCACTTGGTTGTTGGTGTTGGAACAGGTGGAACCATTTCCGGAACCGCTCGTTTCTTGAAAGAAAAAAATCCGGATATTCAAGTGTTGGGTATCGATACCTATGGTTCGATATTCAAAAAATACAAAGAGACTGGAGAATTCGATAAGAATGAAATATATAGTTATGTTACCGAAGGAATTGGTGAAGATTTCCTTCCTGAAAATGTCGACTTCAATCTAATCAATCACTTCGAAAAAGTAACCGACAAAGACGCTGCTATTTACACGCGTAAAATAGCAAAAGAAGAAGGAATCTTCGCTGGAAACAGCGCCGGATCTGCCATGGCGGGTGTTATTCAAATGAAAGATCGATTCAAAGAAGGTGATGTTGTGGTAGTCATTTTCCACGACCACGGAACTCGCTACTTGGGCAAAATGTTCAACGACGAATGGATGAAATCAAAAGGTTGGTTGTAACCCTTTCGTTTTATTTCGCGTGAGCTTTAATGACGTTTGAAATTATTTCAACGCATTGCATAATCTCGGCTTCGGTAATGCACAATGGAGGAGCAAAACGAATAATGTTTCCGTGTGTAGGTTTAGCAAGCAATCCGTTCCTCGCAAGATCTACGCATATATTCCAAGCGGCTTCGCTTTCTTCGTTATCATCGATCACTACTGCGTTCAACAATCCTTTTCCACGAACAAGCGTAACCAACGAAACTTCACTTTGAAGTTTTCTCATTTCGCTTCTGAATAATTCTCCCAAGCGTTCTGAATTTTCTGCCATTTTCTCGTCGCGAAGAACTTCCAAAGCGGCTGTTGCAACAGCGCAAGCCAAAGGATTTCCACCGTAGGTGCTACCGTGTTCACCGGGCTTAATGGTCAATATAATTTCATTGCTTGAAAGAACCGCACTTACGGGAAGAACGCCTCCTGAAAGCGCTTTTCCTAAAACTAAAATATCGGGCTTCACATTTTCATGATCGCACGCCAACATCTTTCCTGTGCGTGCCAATCCGGTTTGAACCTCATCGGCAATCATCAACACATTGTACTTCGTGCACAACGAGCGAACACCTGCCAAATATCCTTCATGCGGAACAACCACGCCTGCTTCCCCTTGAATAGGTTCGAACATAAATCCAGCAATGTTTGGATCGCTCGAAAAACAAGTTTCCAACGCATTCAAATCGTTGTAGGGAATAGATATAAATCCGGGCATATACGGACCGAATCCAGCATAACTGCTAGGATCCTGAGAAGTAGAAATTGCAGCTAGTGTTCTTCCCCAAAAATTTCCTTCCACAAAAACTATTTTCGCTTGGTTGTCGGCAATACCTTTCACTTTATAACCCCACTTGCGCGCCAACTTCACAGCGGTCTCCCCGCCTTCAACACCTGTATTCATGGGAAGTACTTTTTCATAACCGAAGTATTCAGTAATGAACTTTTCATAGGTCCCCAATTCACTGTTATAAAACGCACGAGAAGTGAGTGTCACTTTCTCAGCTTGATCTTTCAATGCTTGAATAATTTTCGGATGACAATGCCCTTGGTTCACTGCAGAATAAGCCGAAAGAAAATCGAAATACTCCTTCCCTTCTAAATCCCAAACCTTCGCACCTTTCCCCTTCGCAATAACTACCGGAATCGGATGGTAATTGTGCGCTCCATAATTGTCTTCCAATTCCATGGCTTGCGCCGAAGTAAGATTTGAATTCATCTCAGTTAATTTTCAGCGAATTTAGAATGGGAATGTTGTATTTTTGCAATCCAAAATATTTATTATGTCAGGAAACCGCACTTTTACGATGATTAAGCCAGATGCAACAGCTGCTGGTAACACAGGAAAAATCATTGACAAAATCATTGAGTCAGGATTCACTATCCGTGCAATGAAATTAACACAACTTACTCTAGAAGATGCTTCTCGTTTTTACGAGGTTCACAAAGAGCGTTCATTCTACGGAGAATTAGTAGAATACATGACTAGCGGACCAATCGTGGCTGCTATTCTTGAAAAAGATAACGCTGTTGAAAGCTTCAGAACTCTTATTGGTGCTACTGACCCTACAAAAGCAGACGAAGGAACTATCCGTCGCATGTTTGCTACAAGTATCGCTGCTAATGCCGTTCACGGTTCAGATAGCGACGAGAATGCAGCCATCGAAGGTTCATTCTTCTTCTCAAAGCGCGAGCAAGTTTAAGTTTTTTAATAAAAACTGAAAAAACATCGGGAGCTCGCTTTAATTAGCAGCTCCCGATTTATTTTTGTACCCTAATCAACCAAGACATGAATAAAATCAAAGTAGCCAATCCCATTGTTGAAATGGATGGCGATGAAATGACTCGCATCATTTGGAAATACATCAAAGACAAATTAATTCTTCCATACGTAGAGCTTGATATTAAATATTTCGATTTAGGAATGGAGAATCGTGATGCTACTGAAGACCGCGTAACCATTGAGTCTGCAGAAGCTACATTGAAATACAACGTGGCTGTAAAGTGTGCGACAATTACTCCGGATGAAGCGCGTGTTCAAGAATTTGGATTGAAAAAAATGTGGAAGTCACCGAACGGAACCATTCGCAACATTATAGGTGGAACTGTATTCCGTGAGCCAATCATTTGCAGCAACATTCCTAAGTTGGTTCCCGGTTGGACGAAGCCTATTAACATTGGTCGTCATGCCTTCGGAGATCAATACCGCGCAACAGATACTGTAATCAAAGGGAAAGGAAAATTAACCATGACCTACACCCCTGAAGACGGCGGTGAAACAAAGTCTTGGGAAGTCTTTAACTTCGATGGCGACGGCGTTGCAATGGCTATGTACAACACCGACGATAGCATCTATGGTTTCGCTCGCAGTTGCTTTAACCAAGCTATCATGCGCAATTGGAATTTATATTTCTCTTCGAAGAATACTATTTTGAAACATTACGACGGACGCTTCAAAGATATCTTTGAGGAAGTTTATCAGAATGAATTCAAATCGAAATTCGCTGAATTAGGAATCACTTATGAGCACCGCTTAATCGACGATATGGTTGCCTTTTGTTTGAAGAGCGACGGTGGATTTGTTTGGGCATGTAAGAACTACGACGGCGATGTTCAAAGTGATATTGTGGCGCAAGGTTTCGGCTCATTGGGACTTATGACTTCTGCCTTAATCACTCCAGATGGAATGACTATGGAAGCTGAAGCAGCTCACGGAACAGTGACTCGTCACTACCGTCAGCACCAACAAGGAAAGAAGACTTCTACCAATCCAATAGCTTCTATTTTCGCATGGACACAAGGTCTTGCTTTCCGTGGAAAATTAGACAACAACCAAGAGTTAATCACTTTTTCGCAGACACTGGAAACTGTTTGTGTTGATTTGGTTCAAGGTGGAAAAATGACAAAGGATCTCGCAGTTTGCATTCACGGAAGTGAAACACGCGAGGAGCACTATTTAACAACTGAAGATTTCTTAGATGCTATTGATCAAGAATTGAAAAGCAGATTGTCAAACTAATTTGTTTCGAAATATCTATATGAAAAGACTCGCTGAAGCGAGTTTTTTTTTATGGTTTCAAATAAACCGGAGAATACAAGGTATTCGAGAAATTCAAATCTCTATCGCAAATGCGCACCGAAAATCTGCAGGTGTCAAATCCGCTATTTAAATAATAACCGGGGTACATCTGAACGGTAATGGTGCCTTTCTGTGTTTTATTTTGACCCGGAGGTGTTGCCCACGGCACGCGGTAATAGAAAGGAACTGCGTTCGGATTTAAACAAGGTTCTTCGCTTATTTGCATCCATGTTCCATTGCGTAACTCCTCATACACACAAAACAAATTGTATCGCGTATCACATGCACCAAAAACACCTGCGGTATCAGACTGACCGAGGCCAACATTTCCATCTCCATCAATAAAATCGACTTGTAAAAAAGCACTGTCACTGCTCACTGCCATACGCACAGCTTGAATAGACGGCTCATCGGGATAAGTCTCCACCTTCAAGCAGCTACTCACTAATAGAGTAAGGAAAATAAAAAGTAGTGTCCCAATCTTTCGCATCTTTGTAAATATAGAGAATGAAAGGTAAAACAGAGACGCACAACATGGATTTTACACAAACAACTTCTGCTAATTTCAACACGCATTCCCTTGCGACTTTTGAGAAGCAATTTGGTGAATCTTTGGTTTACAAAGCTTATTGCAAGGCTCTTGGAAAGGATATAAAAACAATTTCATCTTGGAAGGAAATTCCTTTTTTACCTATTTCGTTTTTCAAAACACATAGCGTTTGTCAAGACAAACCAATTGTTCACACCTTCGAAAGCAGCGGCACAGGCGGAAATCGCAGTCAGCATTTTGTCAACGATCTTAGTCTTTACGAGCAATCATTCTTCCCCACCTTCCAAAAATATTTGGAGACTCCACTTGACGATGTTAGCATTTTAGCCTTACTTCCTTCGTATTTAGAACGAAACAATTCCTCGTTGGTATATATGGTGAATGCCCTGTTACCAAAAGCTCACAGCACTTCCGGATTTTTCCTGAACGATTTTACAGCATTAAAAAATCAGCTCGTCGAAAATGAAAAAAATAAAATAAAAACACTCTTAATCGGTGTCTCTTTCGCACTTCTCGATTTTTCAGAACAATTTCCAATGCCTCTAAAACACACCACAATTATGGAAACAGGTGGCATGAAAGGTCGCCGGGAAGAACTTACACGAATAGAACTTCATGCCGTTTTATGCAAGGCCTTTCAGCTAACAGAAATTCACAGTGAATATGGTATGACTGAACTTTTTTCTCAGGCCTATTCGAAGGGAAGTGGAATTTTTGAGTGCCCACCTTGGATGAAAGTGGTGTGTCGCGATCTTCAAGACCCCTTGTCTTTGCTCCCTGCTGGAAAACGCGGCGCGCTTAACATTATTGACTTAGCCAATCAGAATTCCTGTTCCTTCATTGCAACTGAAGATGTGGGCATTGTGCACGAAAACGGAACGTTCGAAATACTAGGTAGAATGAACCACGCAGAGATTCGAGGATGTAATTTACTTTTTTCAGAATCCTAGGCAACCATTTATTTTCTTCTTCGTCTTGAATACAGAAGTTTCTAACTTCTTAGCCGAATTGAAATGTGTTGGGCAGGACAATTTGGTGATATGATTTCCTAAACAAAATAAGCAGGGGTTCCAAAGGGAACCCCTGCTTATTTTACAGACATTTCAACAAGAAGTAATTTTTCTTACCCCGTTGAAGAATGACCAACTCTCCGTGGATCAAATGACTCGAGTCAATCTTCGTGTCAACACCAACTTTTTCTTTATTCACTGCAATGCTGTTCTCTTGTAAGGCACGTCTGGCTTCGCCTTTGGACGGAAGGAATCCTGAGTTAACCAACACATCGATAATATCGGCACCCGCCTCTATTTCGCTTTTATTCATTGTTCCTTGCGGAACTCCTTCAAAAATATCGAGCAACATTTCTTTCGAAAGCGAATCGAATGTGCTGTCTTTAGAGAATAAAATTCCAGATGCTTGAACAGCCTGCGCGGTATCTGACGCACTGTGAACACGCGTAGTGATATCTTCCGCCAATGCCTTTTGAAGTCCGCGCATACCAGGGTCTAAAGCGTGTTGCGCTTCAAGCGCTTCAATCTCTTCTTTGCCCTTCAAGGTAAAAATGCGAATGAAATTCTTCACGTCTTCATCGCTCGCATTCAACCAAAACTGATAAAATTTATACGGTGAAGTACGTGCAGGGTCGAGCCACACATTTCCACTTTCGGTCTTTCCGAATTTCGTTCCGTCTGCTTTTTTAATAAGCGGTGTAGTCAAGGCAAAGGCGCTGCCGCCGTCAATTCTACGAATCAACTCCGTTCCTGTGGTTATATTTCCCCATTGATCTGAACCACCCATTTGCAGGGTAATTCCGTGGTTCTTCCACAAATAATAAAAGTCATATCCTTGAATCAATTGGTATGTAAATTCAGTGAACGACATTCCCTCGCGGTCTTCACCACTAATACGATTCTTAACAGAATCTTTCGCCATCATGTAGTTAACGGTTAATCGCTTTCCTACATCGCGAATAAACTCTAAGAATCCCATTTCTTTGAACCAATCGTAGTTGTTTACTATTTCAGCTGAGCGATCCCCACAATTGAAATCTAAGAAGCGTTCCAATTGCTTTTGCTGACATTCTTGGTTGTAACGCAATTCCTCTTCACCCAATAGATTCCTTTCCGCTGACTTTCCGCTTGGATCACCTACCATTCCAGTTGCCCCACCTATAAGGGCCACAGGCTTGTGCCCACTTTGTTGAAAATGAAGGAGGGTCATAATTTGAACCATATTCCCCACACCCAAAGAGCTAGCCGTTGGATCGAATCCGATATATGCTTTGCGCATTTGCGCATTCAAATGGGCCTCAGTCTCTGGAATGCTCGTGTGTAACATTCCTCTCCATTGCAACTCCTCTACAAAATTCATCTTTTATTTTTTTTACGAAAATACAACCATTAAATCACTTCCTTCAATTGTTCCAAACGCATTCCGCGCGAACCTTTCAACAAAACTATTTTGCCCTTCACTTCATTCAACTCTAAATAATATCGGGCATTCTGAGCATCCAGAAGTTCGGTGGCGCCTACTAATTGAAAGACCTTCCCAATAAAAATTCCTTGAAGACCAAGTTCTTTTGTGAGCTCGAAAATCTTTCTGTGTTCTTCCTCTGCATATTCGCCCAATTCGAACATATCTCCAATAATGAAAAACGTGTTTTCCATTTTTGAAAGATTCAACAAGGCAGCTTCCATACTGCTCGGATTGGCATTGTAAGCGTCGAGAATAACTTTATTCTTACCAGAATCCCACCACTGACTGCGGTTATTCTCGGGCGTATAAGCTTCAATGGCTTTGCACATCTGCTCAGAAGAAACTCCGAACTCATATCCAACTGCAATGGCTGTAGCCATGTTAAACAAGTTGTACGTCCCCGCCATTTGAGCGTGACACGTAAATGGATTGTCTTCGGAAGGAGTACTAAACTCGAAAGAGAGAGTAGGGTGTTCAGCTACCGTCTGCAGATGAAATCCACCCGTTTTGAATCCATATTTTTTATGATGAATGGATTCCGCCATGGTATCGAGATGAACCAATTCAGTATTCACTAAACACATTCCACCGTGGGAATTAACATACTCGAATAGTTCTCCCTTTCCTTTAATTATTCCCTCTACTCCACCGAATCCTTCTAAATGGGCTTTCCCAATATTTGTAATAACCCCATAATCCGGCATCGCGTATTCGCAGTATGAAGCGATTTCCCTTTGGTGATTCGCTCCCATTTCTATGATTGCCATTTCGCAATCGGCAGGAATGGCTAACAAGGAAAGCGGAACTCCTATGTGATTATTCAGATTACCATGTGTTGCGAATGTCTTGTATTTCATGCTTAACACTTCTCGCATGAGCTCTTTCGTGGTGGTCTTACCATTACTTCCGGTTATTCCGATAACAGGAAATGAAAAAGTTTCTCGATAGCGTTTTGCTAATGCTTGAAGCATATGCAAACAATTCTCTACACGAACGATTCGATCTGAGGAAACATTTACTTCTTCGTCTATGATCACTAACGAGGCACCTGAATCCAGTGCCTGCTGGGCAAAATGATTCCCATTGAAGTTATCCCCTTTCAATGCGAAGAAAATGTCGTCCTGTCTTACGTTGCGAGTATCGGTAGTCACGCTCCGGACATTCAGAAATTTTTGAAAAATGAATTCAATCATGGTGCTAAAATAAAACACCCCGCTGATGCGGGGTGTAATGTTTTTATATTTCTGGAAAGATTATTCTCCTCCTTTCGCTCCGATACCAGATGGTGAACCTACGCGGTCCATAGCGCAACGGAATCCAAGTGAACGACTCGATTTTCTTTCGTCCATAAATCTTCTTGTACTTGGAATGTTGTAATACACACGATCTTCCCAGCTACCGCCTTTGTATACGCGTGATCTGTTGTTCACCAAGGTAGTCTTTCCATAGTCATACATACGGTCTGCACGATTTTCAAAATCGGCATCTAGGTATTTCGAACTACTTTGGAAATCACCATCGTTGAAATCAATGTTGTCTGCTTTACGGTAATTCGTTCTGTTGATGTTTTCTTCCAACGAAACGTTTCTCATTTTCTGACGACCTGAAGTACTCACCACGAAGTTCTCAATGTTATCGACCATTGTATAAGCGATGTCTGCTTCTGAACTACGAATCAACTCCATAATTTCATCCATGATAGCCATAGCCTCTTCTTCACGACGTTGGTCACGTTTTTCAATTGCTTGACCAATTTTCACTAAGCTCTGATCCAACACTTGAATATCTTTCTCTCCGTATTTGCTACGTGTAATCAAAGAAGAATCTTGCAAACTCTCCAAATACTTTTTCACTTCATCTACATCGTAAACGTTGTAGGTTAACTTGTCTGCAACAGAACCATCGCTATTTAAAGTTTTTGTCTTGTAAACATTACCTCTGTATGGACGGAATTCAGAACGGTCATCGTCTGTAAGTGGACGATATACATCTGAAACCCACTCAGAAACGTTACCAGCCATGTTATACAAACCAAAGTCGTTTGGTGGATATTGGTAAACAGGAGCAGTAATATCCGCGTTGTCGTTTAAGTAACCAGCAACACCCATTGCATCTCCCGTTCCACGCATGAAGTTAGCGCGCATGGTTCCGAAGTATTCTGTTCCGTTGTCTCCGTTACGAACATAGTGACCATTCCATGGGTATGTTCTACGATCTGTAATTAATTCTTGGTATGAGTTTCCAATAAGAGCCATTGCTGCATATTCCCACTCAGCCTCGTTAGGTAAGCGGTAGCGCGGCAAAAGAATTCCATCTTCCATTCTTACTTTACGGAAAGGGTCTCCTTTAGGATTGTAGTTTGGAAGACCTTCCCCCAATTGCTCTCCTTCGTATTGTCCGTTAAAGTAAGTTTCCGTTGTGAAATGTTCATCTGCAGCTTGCGCAGCTAGGTTGTGTGCAAGAAATCCTTCACGAACCAAAATTTGCTCGTTCACACGGTCTGTTCTCCAAGAGCAGTAGTCGTTGGCTTGTAACCAGCTCACTCCTACTACAGGGTAATCCTGATAAGCTGGGTGACGCAAGTATAACTCAACGTATTTCTCCATGTCTTGGTCTTTTTGTCTCCAGCAGTTGGTGTCTGGAAGTGCGCGACCAATTAATTCTGGGTAAGAATCTGCATACACCATCTCTAACCAGCGCAGATAATCTAACCAGTGTTGGTTAGTTACCTCTGTTTCATCCATATAGAATGAACTTACAGTTACGGGGGTTTGCAAGTTATCCCAAGTGTAGTTTACGTCATCTTCAACGCGTCCCATTGAGAAGCGACCGCCTTCAATGAATACTAAACCTGGACCGGTCTCTTGACCTGCATACTCAACACGATCGAAACCTCCGTTATCGGGATTGTTGTATTCCCAACCTGTTGCAGAAGAACGATTCTCTTCGCATGAGTTAAGCACAACCATACCTGAAAGGGCGAGTGTTGTAAGGGCTAATTTAAAGTTTTTCATGATTTCCTATTTTATGAAATAACTGTTGGGTTTCTTATATAACTAAAAAGAAGGACACGCTATTGTGCGGAACTTCGGTTTTCTTGGGCGACAGTCGAAATTAATTCCCAAAGACACCTCGTGTGACCCGCCGGTAGCAGGAGTTAAAGCGCTAACAGTAATGTCATAACTGTAACCTACACGGATATTGTCGTTTTGTAATCCTAGAGTAGCAATGAAGCTATCGCTATAACGCTGTCCAAATAACAAACCGCGGAACCAAACTCCAGCAACAATAGGACCTTTGGTTATGTACATACCCAGGTTCAATTGTTGGAATTCACCTTGACGGCGATAAAGAATATTCGGAGAAAGCGTGCTCGAGTCTTTGTATTTCTGCTTGATAGGAATAACTGCTCCAGCGTGCACGGTGTATTTCATTGGAAGACGAGAAGTACCTACAATCAAACTTTCGTTAGGCTCATTCAAGTGGTGAACTGCGAAGCCTCCGTAAAAAGTTTGGCTAAAACCAAGAACTCCAGCAGAGAAATCAATGTTTTTAACGCTTCCACCGCGCGGGATATCATTTGTTTCGTAGATAAAACCTTTGCGCGGATCAATCATATCTCCGAAGGTAAGCTTGCTCCAGTCCAAAGATTTTTGGAAGTATGAAGCTTGAAAACCAGCTTTGATGCTGAATTTACGATTAATGGCTTGCTGATAGGAATAGATTCCACTAACTGTAGTAGTGTTCAACGTGTTTTGCGCGGCACGGTCATTCATGACCATAATGCCTAAACCACCTGAAACTGTTTCAACGTGCTGGTCATAACTAGCACACGTCGTAACGTAAGCACCGGTTAATGATGGCCATTGGTTTCTGTAATTCATTACAAAACGTGGGCATTTTGAAGTCCCTGCAAACGCGGGGTTCAAGTAAAGTGGGTTTGAGTAAAACTGTGTGAACTCGGGATCTTGGGCCATAACGTTAGTTACACCCATTACACAGATCATGAACCCTAAGAATTTTAATTTCATCGCAATCTTCATCCGAAAGTTTGTAAAAAATATTCGATTTGAATAGCAATTATACAACATTTTTGCTTTCAAATAACATGTGGCCTAAACAATAAATTGGAATAACTTTGGTTATTGGCAGGCCCCAAAGCAAAACCTCAGACGATCAAATGCGAACGATTAAGTTATTACTACTCTGTTTATCAGCTATTTGCATAGCAAATGCTTCGGCGCAAGAAACACTTGTACCTGAACAAAAAATCCAGTGGCTAGATATTCAACAAAACAGGTCCAATTACTCTGTGGTCGGTGATCTTTGCCCCTCCCTTATTATTTCTAACAACTCTACGCTTCCTTTTTTCGCTTTTCGCGCTTCTGCATCGCAGGGTGAAAAATACATCGCACCGATTTTATCCAGCGTGTCCGCTTCAGAAATAAGTTCATCTTATTTCGACAATGATCAACTTCAATTAATAACAGATGATTTTCGTGTTGAAGTTGAAGCGGTTCAATCCGATTCAAAAAACAATCAGGTTGTTACCGTTATTCCTTTCAGAAAAAGAAATGGAAAAATAGAGCGTCTGCTTTCTTTTGAAGTCTTGGGAACAACATCTTTCAATGATATTCAGAAAAACAATTACACCTATGCCGAGCACAGTGTGCTCTCGGAAGGTGATGTTTACAAAATTGCTATTGCGAAAGATGGCGTTTATAAAATCGACCGCAGCTTTTTAGAAGAACTTGGTGTTTCTCTTTCAGGATTAAATCCAAACACCATTAATATTTACGGAAATGGTGGGGCTCTTATTCCGCAAAAAAACTTCGATTATAAAGCAGATGACTTGATTAAAAACGCCATTCATATTCAAGGAGAGTCGGACGGTGTTTTCAATGCAAGCGATTATATTCTTTTTTATGGAAAAGGACCGGACACATGGACTCTTGCGCAAGATGATGGAATTGGCCGCAAACGTTGGTTTCATAACAAACATTATTACAGCGATTCGGCCTACTATTTCATTAAAATTAACGACACTGAGCCGCTTCGAATCTCAACCGAAAATAATGGTGCTGTCGCGAATAGAATTTCAGATTCTTTTCAAGATTTTTTATATGTTGAAACCGATCAGTACAGCCCCGCAAAATCTGGACGCGAATTTTATGGCGATTTGTATGACGCTGTGCTTTCAGGATCTTACACGTTTAGTTTTCCCAATGTAAAAACTACTGAGCCCGCTAGTATGGATTTCAATTCCATTGCACGTACAATAGGAGGGAGTTCAATCTTTACAACAACAGTTCAAGGAAATGTGAATTCCATTTCCATAGGAAACGTTACAGACTCCCCTACTTCGCAGGTTGCGCGTACCGGAAGGATTAACACTTCTTTCCTTCCAACCAATGGAAATTTCAATGTTTCAGTTGGTTTTAATAAAGGCAATTCCGATGCGAAAGGTTGGCTCGACTACATATGTATGAACGCCACTCAGCAATTGAAGATGCAGGGAACCCAAATGCGTTTTCGCGACACAACTTCTGTTGGGATGGGTAACATTACTGAGTTTCAAATTTCGGAGCAATCGTATGCTGTGAATGAAATTTGGGACATCACAAATTTCACCACGCCTGTCCGTGTGACACTTGCGGCTAGCGGTGCGCTTTCAACATGGACTTCAGCAACTGATAAGTTGAAAGAATTCGTGGCATTTGCATCTAGTTTCTACACGCCCACTCCGATAGGAAAAGTTGAAAATCAGGATTTACACGGCTGGGCAAGTAACGATTTAATTATTATTAGTTCGCCTGTTCTTATGCCTGTTGCGGAAGAGATTGCGGCCATTCACAAAGCGCAAGGGCAATCCGTTCAAGTTGCTACTCCTCTTCAAATTTTCAATGAATTTTCGAGTGGAAATCCAGATGCCATGGCCTTCAGGCAGCTGGTAAAAATGCAATACGACCGAGCGAATGGTGGTAAGCGTGCTCCTAAGAATTTGCTCATTTTAGGTGATGGTGATTATTCCCGCAACAAAGGTCTTGTTAACCAAGAAGGAACAAATGTTATGGTCTTCGAATCGAACAACTCACTTTCACCAACAAGCAGTTATGTAAGCGATGATTACTTCGTAATGGTTTCTCCACTAGAAGACGGAAATGCTACTGGTCTTTTAGATTGTGGGGTTGGAAGAATTCCAGCAGCCTCTCTTGATGAAGCCTATGGCTACTTGGGGAAAATAAAAGCATATTTAGCCGAAAATACTTCAAGCAATGGAGGAGCTTATTGCTTGGGTGATGTTCAGGATTCTCCTTATGGTAACTGGAGAAATGTGGTAACATTTGTTTCCGATGATCAAGACGGCAGCGGCGGTGCATACGAGCAAGTGCATTTGAATTCAGCAAATTCACTTTCCAACATTGTAAAAACGAATCATCCCGAATACGACATTTCGAAACTATACATGGATGCCTTCACGCAAATATCTACTCCAGGAGGGGAACGTTATGTTGAAGGAGAGAAGGCTATTCAACAACGCGTTCAGAGCGGAACATTGTTGCTTACTTATATAGGACACGGTGGTGAAAAAGGTTGGGCGCATGAACGTATTCTTGATTTGCCCAGTATTGAAGGTTTCACCAACAAGTACCGACTACCTGTTTTCTTAACTGCCACCTGCGAATTAGCGAGATACGACGATCCTGAATTTAAATCGGCCGGAGAACTCTTGGTGATGAATTCCCGCGGTGGAGCAATAGCTATGCTTACGACAACGCGTATCGTATTCAGCGGCGAAAATTACGAAATGGATTTGGCGTTTTTCGAGCACGCCCTACACAGTGAAAACGGTGCGGTAAAAACATTGGGTGAGTTGAATATGCTTACTAAGAACGGTGTCTCCATCGGAAACGACAGCAAGCCTAATTTCAGTCTTCTCGGTGACCCTGCGCTGACCATGGTTTATCCGAAATTAAACGTGCAGACGACACACATTAACAACATTGAATTGGCTTCATTCACGGACACTTTAAAAGCCTTGGATGAAGTGGAATTCAAAGGTAAAGTGACCGACAGCGACGGAAATTTCTTGAACGGTTTCAATGGTTTTATTTATCCTACCGTTTATGATAAAGAGTCGAAGGTGATTTCGCAGAACAACGATCAGAATGGTGAAGAAGGACAATTCCAAGAATTCTATTCCTTCAATAAAATAATCTATCGCGGAAAAGCTAGCGTGAGTAATGGTGAATTTTCATTCAAGTTCATTGTTCCCTTTGATATCAATTATTCAGTGGATAGCGCACGAGTAAGCTACTATACTGTTTCTGGAAATAAGGACGGAAATGGATACTGTGAAGCATTCAAAATTGGAAGTTTGAATCCGAACGCGCAATTAAACACTGTAGGCCCAGATATTTCACTTTACTTGAATGATTCAACCTTTGTAAGCGGCGGGTCTACCAATACCACTCCGATTATTTTAGCGAAACTTCAAGATGAAAATGGTATTAATACTGTTGGAAATGGGGTTGGACATAACTTGACTGCAATCATCGATGGCAACTCTGCGAAACCTATTGTATTGAATGATTTCTATGAGTCGGATCTTGACACTTACACCAGCGGGGAAGTTCGCTATCCATTAAGCACCTTGTCTATCGGTGATCACACCCTTACTGTTAAAGCTTGGGATGTCTTTAACAACAGCAACGAAGAAACCATTCAGTTCACTGTAGCGGAAGATTCGAAAATTGCGTTGAGTCATTTGTTGAATTATCCGAATCCATTCACTACAAACACCAGCTTCATCTATGAACACAATCAGGCATGCCAGCAATTGGATGCCCGTGTTCAGATTTTCACGGTAAGCGGAAAATTAGTGAAGACGATTGAATCATCTTTTTACGCAACCGGATTTAGAGGTCAGGATATTCCTTGGGATGGAAAAGACGACTTCGGAAATTCGATTGGAAAAGGCACCTATATTTATAAATTGGAATTGAGAAACGAGAAAGGACAGCGCGCCGAATCGTTTCAAAAATTGGTAATTTTAAAATAATGTGTTGAAGAGCATATGTATGTTAAATTTGCAGCAAGCATGAAAAGTATTTTTAAAATAAGTAGTACAGTAGCAGCATTGGTATTTTTTACCCAAGCTTCCCTGGCTCAACTTACGAATCCGAATGAGTTAAATGGTCGTCAAGCCACCATTAATACCATTACCACAGCGGTTCCATTTCTAACCATTGCACCTGACTCACGCAGCGGTGCGCTTGGAGATGCAGGTGTGGCGCTTGATCCGGACGCTAGTAGCATTCATTGGAATCCATCTAAAATGGCATTTTCGGAAAATGATTTAGACGTTAGTGTTTCCTACTCTCCTTGGTTACGAGCACTTGTAAACGATATGAGCTTAACCTATTTAAGCGCAATAAAAAAATTAAGTAAGACTCAAGCTATTGGTGGATCTCTTCGCTATTTCACATTGGGAAATATCACCTTCACCGATGAGGTTGGAACGAACATTATGGATTTCCGTCCAGCTGAATTCGCATTAGACTTGGCGTACTCACAAAAGCTCTCGAAAAGATTCTCCGGAGGAATTGCACTTCGATATATTAATTCAAACTTAACGGGTCGCACCAACTTGCAAGGCGCTGAAAGTCGCCCTGGGCAATCGGTTGCAGTAGACATTTCAACTTTCTACACCAACAACAAGATTAAAATTGCTGGACGTAAATCTCAATTGAATTGGGGATTAAATATTTCGAACATTGGAGCGAAAATGAGTTATACCAATTCAGATAATCGCGATTTCATTCCAACCAACATGAGATTAGGAACGGCAATCTCTACAAATCTCGATGACTATAACAAGTTAACATTTTTGTTTGATTTGAATAAACTCTTAGTTCCTTCTCCACCGATTTATAACAACGACGGCGATACCATTGTTTCAGGTTACAATCCTGAAGTAGGAACGGCAACTGGCATGATTCAATCTTTCTACGATGCTCCGGGTATGTATGATGGAGAAACAGGATCAATTGTGGCGGGAAGTAAGTTCCGTGAAGAACTTCGCGAGTACAATATTGCTACAGGCTTTGAGTACGACTTCGCCCAACAGTTTGCCATTCGCTTGGGGTATTTTCATGAGCACTACACGAAAGGAAATCGTCAATTCATTACGTTCGGAGCTGGACTTCATTACCAAGTTTTAACCATAGACATGAGTTATTTGGTTAGCACTACGCAACAAAACCCTTTGGCGAATACATTGAGATTTAGTCTGCGCTTCAGCGTAGGTGCTAACTCAAAAATCTCTGAACCGGTAGAATAATGAAGATTCGCGTAGGGTTTGGATACGACGTCCATCAGTTAACTGAGAACCGTGAACTATGGTTAGGTGGCGTGCAGATTCCACACGACAAAGGAGCATTGGGACATAGCGATGCAGATGTTCTTTTACACGCGATTTGTGATGCGCTTTTGGGTGCAGCGGGCAAACGCGACATTGGATTTTACTTCCCGGATACTTCTTCTGAATTCAAGAATATCGATTCAAAAATTCTTCTTCAACGTACCATTCAAGTTTTGAAAGACGACGGATGGAAAGTGGGGAATATAGATTCTACGCTGTGCATGGAGCGTCCAAAGATTATGTCTTTCGTTCCAGAAATGAAGAAAGTCATTTCTGCTATTTGTGAAATTGAAGAAGAAGATGTGAGTATTAAGGCGACAACTTCAGAGAAGATGGGGTTTGTTGGAAGAGAAGAAGGCGTGAACGCTTATGCGGTTACGTTGATTCAAAAAGACTAGGCCCAAACTTTTGTTCCTTCGGAACAGTTCTTACAGATATCTATTTCCTTTCTTCCTTTCAAGAGTTGTTTGCGGAACGCTGTATACGTGGGTCCCTTCCAAATAGAATTAAAATCTTCCTTTGAAAGATTACCCATTTCATGGGTTGCGTCTTTGTCGAAACAACACGGAACAACCTTTCCATCCCAAGTCACCACTGCCCCACTCCACATGCGCCAACAATGATTGTCTAAGGCAGATTTAACCGTGAATTTTCCATTCGCATGACGTTTGTAACGGCTATATTTTTCTATCGTTGGAATGAGTGGATTGCCGTCTTCGTAATTGTAAACTTGCGCTGTTTT
The DNA here is from genome assembly GCA_044354975.1 of Flavobacteriales bacterium. GTDB lineage: Bacteria > Bacteroidota > Bacteroidia > Flavobacteriales_D > Sanyastnellaceae > CAIZGX01. Next base: position 29,044 of record JBIKZA010000012.1, on the reverse strand, counting down.
AAATCGAATTTCATCTACTTTGTATTCATTGGCTAAAAGCTTTGCATCTTCAATTTGATGTTCGTTTGGACGAACCACCAAGAACTGAAAAATAATGTGAGGTGTCTTCGACTTTAGATTTTTTCTTGCTTCGACTAAAAGTTTTGTTCCATCTAAAACTTTCTGCAACGTACCGTTCACGCGGTATTGCTCATATACATCTTGCGTGCTTCCATCGATTGAAATAAGAATTCGATCTAGTCCGGAACGAATAATTTCTTCAGCTCTTTTTTCTGTAATGAAATGCGCATTGGTGGAAGTGGAAGTGTAGATTCCTTTTTGCGAAGCCTTCGAAATAAATTGTAGAATATCGTTATGAATGAAAGGCTCGCCTTGAAAATAAAAGTTCAGGTAGCTGAGTGTTGGGGCAAGTTGTTCCAACCAACGATTGAAATTCTCCGCTTTTAAATTTCCGGTATCTCGCGAGAATTGTTTCAATCCTGAAGGGCATTCAGGACAACCGAGGTTGCAAGCGGTAGTGGGTTCAATGCTCAATGAAATGGGCATTCCCCATGGCTTAGACGATTTGAAAATTCGAGAAAAATAAAAACCTATATAAACAAGCAAAGCGTTTGTTAAACGCTTTGCTGTTGTTGTTTTATTAATGAACCGAAGGAACTCCTTCATTCCATTTTAGAATTTACCTTGACTTCTTTTCACCTTCGACAACGAGTCGAATTTCGCTTGTCCCATTACCTTGATTAAAGAATCTCTCAACGCCATTTGCGCCTCCATCGCTTCCTTCTTGCCGCGTTCATCTTTCATTAATTCTAATAGTCCAACATTGTCTAGCGCTGCTTCATGCGCCGCACGCATGTTCTTGGCAGCCTCTGAACCTGGAACAAATGCTTCCATGTCTTTCACCAGTTCTTCGTTCACGAAAGCGCTCATTTGCATTTTGCGCTCTATGGATTTCTTTTCCGCTGGTGTTAATGATTCATAGTAGTCGAGCATTTGATTATTCAATTCAAAGACACGCTCTGCCAATTTAGTAGCGGTTTGCAAATCTCCTGCTTTGAACAAAAGCTCTGCTGTTTGCCACATGATTTGTGGTTGGTCGTAAGGTGCATTCTTTTCAGGAAGTGAATTGATTGACTTGTTCAAGACAGCAACTGCCTTGTCCATTTTATTTTCAATGATGAACTGCTCTGCAAGGTTGTTCATTTGCATACGCAAGTTGGTTACCATGCGACGGTTGTTTTCGTCGAGATAAATGTCTTTCGTGTCGATATTTCCCCAAAGGAATTTATTCATGACGTTGTCGTACATCAACTCAGAAACTACACCACCGGTCATGTTATCGCGGTCGTAATCTGCGTGGAAGATTGGTGTTAAACGATATGCTAAACCTTCCAATTGGAAATAAGGCTCAAGGCCCATATAGGCCTCAGAACCTGTTGTAACTGCAAAGTAAATTGGTCGCTCCCAGTTGTTGTGAACAATTAAATCCATCACCATCAACTGTGCTTTTGTAATGAACTGACGAGGGTTCTCACCATCGTCATCCATTAATGCAAAACTCATGGTGTTTACCAAAGAGTCGTTCGCTCCAACGTATTGACTGAACTTCGCTTGGTTCTCTTTCGATACTGCGTAAGAGAATTGGTAGTTCGGCATAACGCTGAATTTCTTGTATCCAAAGTCTTGAATTTTCGAATCGTCTAAGCAATACGAAAGGGCTTCTTCCAAAGGCGTTAGAGCGCTGTCTGAATTTAGAACAATAAGATCGCGAGTACCTTGACGGTATTTAAATTCAGGGATAGAGAACGGCACTGGTGCGCTTTCGTATTGACGACGTTTCATTTGATCGATATACCAGTCGGTATTCAATAAAGAAAGATTAACAACACGAACATCGGTGCGAACGCCTTCCACTTCTTGTGCATACCACAATGGGAAAGTGTCATTGTCTCCGTTGGTGAAAATGATCGCGTTGGGTTGAAGCGAATTCAAATAATTCTTCGCCATGTCGATTCCTGTTCTACGGTCTGAACGATCGTGATCGTCCCATCCTTGCGCAGCCATTAAAATTGGAGCAGAGACAGAAATTAAGAATGCCAATCCAGCTAGTGCAGCTGACGGAATATTCTTCAACATTAATTTCAACCAGAAATAAATGGCTGTTACGCCCAAACCAATCCAGATGGCAAACGCATAGAACGAGCCTGCGTATGCATAGTCGCGTTCACGCGGCTGAAGGGGAGTTTGGTTCAAGTAAACCACAATGGCGAATCCGGTTAATACAAATAGTAACCCTACTACAATGAAGTCGCTTCTGTGACGTAGTAATTGATATACCAATCCGAGTAAACCAATTAAAAGCGGAATCATGTAGTATGAATTGTTCGCCTTGCTGTTCTTCGATAATTCTGGAACAAATTCTTGATTTCCAAGACGAGCTTCATCGTAGAAACCAATACCTGTCTTCCAGTTTCCGTCTACGAAATCTCCGTGACCTTGCGTATCGTTTTGTTTACCAGCGAAGTTCCACATAAAGTAGCGCCAGTACATCCAATTCACTTGGTAGCTGAAGAAGTAGCCCATATTCTCACCGAAGGTTGGTGTGCGTTTGAGGTCTTTCAATTCGGCCCAAATTTTATATTGTTGAATGTGGCTTCCTTGGCTGCTGTACATACGTGGGAACACGTGTGTTTGCGCATAATTCGGCTCGGTTGCCTTCTTCTCGCCTGTTTCCAAATACTCTTCCTTCACCATTAATTTCTTATCGGTGTTGTTGGAAATGTATTGCTCTGCCTCGAATCTGTTCTTGAAGGAAATGACCAACTTGTTTTTGTTGCTGTCCTCGCGCACGCTGTATGATTTCACGAACACTTCATTTCCATCTGTATAAGGCTTATTTCTTACTTGTGGAGTGTTGAAGTATTGTCCGCGAAGAAGAGGACGGTCACCGTATTGTTCACGGTTCATGTATGAAACTAACGCGAAGAAGTTGTTCGGTTTGTTCTCATTCATTGGCGTGTCTGCTTGTGAACGAATTACGATGGTAGCGAATGTGGTGTAACCAATGAGGGCAACAGCAATGCTCCAAGTAAGTGTATTTACAGCTACCCATCCGCGTTTCTTAGAGTAGATAATCAATGAAACCAATCCTCCAATTAAAATTAATCCGTAGAAGAAAACTCCTGTGTTGAAAGGCATTCCAAGCGTGTTCGTGAAGAAACGCTCAAACCAAGCTGCAATTTGAATAGACCAAATAAGGATTACAGTTTGCATTAAGAATAACAGACCAAGTGCAACACCAGAAGTGATGGCGACACCCTTCCATGAAAATGGATATTTCTTGAAGTAGTAAACGAAACAGATTGCAGGAATAGCCAACAAGTTCAATAAGTGAACGCCGATAGACAATCCCATGAGGTAAGCGATTAGGATGATCCAACGCAAATTGCTCGGCTCGTCGGCTTCACTTTCCCATTTCAAAATAGCCCAGAAAACAACGGCCGTGAACAACGAAGACATGGCATAAACCTCACCTTCTACTGCACTGAACCAAAACGTATCGCTGAATGTGTAGGCGAATCCTCCAATTAAACCGGCTGCGAAAATGATTAGGTTTTTGTTGTCGCTGCTGTCGCCGTCTTTGTCAACCATTTTCTTCGCGAGGTGCGTAATGGTCCAGAAGAGGAACATGATGGTTGCTCCTGAAGAAACTGCCGACAAGGAGTTGATTGCATACGGAACGTTTTCCACTCCAACGAATGCCGAGAACAAGCGTGCAATAAGCATGAACAACGGTGCTCCCGGAGGGTGACCTACTTCTAGTTTGTAAGCTGAAGCGATAAACTCACCACAATCCCAGAAAGGCATTGTTGGTTCAAGGGTCATCATGTAGACAGCGGTTGCTGCTATAAACATGAACCAACCTAAAATAATGTTTGCACGTTGAAACGAAATCATAGTCTTAATTTGAAGTGAGGCGAAGATACATTTTTTTTACACGCGTTCTTGACACAATTCCACTAAAACGGAATTGCTACTTTTCGGGTGAAGAAAGGCGATTAGCTTGTTGTCGGCGCCTTCTTTCGGCGCTTCGTGAATCATGGTGAAACCTTTCGATTTCAGGCGCTCAATTTCAGCATAAATGTCTTGAACTTCGAAAGCAATGTGGTGCATTCCTTCTTTGTTTTTTTCGAGAAATTTTGCAATGGCGCTGTCTGGAGAAGTGGCTTGAACCAATTCTATTTTGGAATCTCCGACTTGAAAGAACGAAGTAATGACATTCTCCGATTCAACCCGTTCCTCCTTGTAGGGCTTTACACCAAGCAGCGCAGAAAATATTTCGTTCGAAGCAGCGATGTCTTTCACTGCAATTCCGATGTGTTCAATTTTCATAAAACAATTAATTATACAGATGTAGATATCCGGTAACCGGATTGAAGTCGGCGTTGTATTGCAGCAAATTGTAATTCGCGGGGCCGTTGATTAAACTTCCGTCTGAAAGCAACCACTTGCTTCCCGAGCAAGTATCTGAAACGGTTACATTGTCTGTGTTCACTTGAACATAGCACGGATCATCGGGATTGTGTGTGCTTCGAGCGTCGAAGACAGAAAACACATCGATATCGTTTCGATAAATAATTAAATCTACCGTGTTTCCATTGTAGTAAATCCATCCGGTTGGAACAGTGAGGTCGAAGAAGGAAGGCTCGAAAATATTAACATTAATGGAAAATGAAATCTGACTGAGCATTTGGCTTCGGTCTGTGCAGGAATGCATTGGGACGAACAGAAGTCCTAAGAATAAAAATCCTACTATGAGCTTTTTCAACCTATCCATTCAACGTGTTTTTTTTGATTCGGTTGGAACAAATTCTTTCATGTAGAAAGGTTCAATTTGCGCCATGTGTTCTTCAAATTTAGCAGAAGAATTGGGAAGTAGTCCTATAAAATGCTGCGCACTTGGAGAAATGGCTTTCACTTGATCTTCCTTCCACTTAAAATCGTTTACTTTAAACGCGGCATCTCCAATAAAAATTGCTTTTTCAATTCCGAGATTGGCTCGCCATTCTTCATTCAGCGTAGCGAATGACCAACTTCCATTTGAATTAACATAGGCATCGTTTCTGCGCGCATCTATGAGCGCTACGGGAGTACCTTCAGAATAATTTCCAACTGAATTCAACAAAAGTTCACCTGTTGTTATGGTAACCAAACCAATGTTTAAAGCATATGCCAAACCTTTGGCAGCGGTCACTCCAATGCGCAAACCGGTGTATGAACCGGGGCCAATTCCAACTGCAATTCCATTTAAATCAGAAGGCTTCAAATTGTTGCGATCTAATAAATCTTTCATCATTTGATGAAGCGCCTCGGCGTGAACGAATTCAGTTTCTTCGCGTTCCAAAAGATCTACAAGAGCGTTATCTTTTATGAGCGCGACACTGCAATTCCGCGTAGCGGTTTCCAAACACAAATACATTATTTCTTCTCCTCTAACTTAATCTTATCACTGTTCGCAAGATCTTTCGATAAGAGTTCATATGGACCAGTAACAATTTCTTCTCCTTCATTCAAGCCGCTGGTAATTTGAATAAACGTCCCGTCTTGAATTCCGGTAACCACCTGTTTCATTTCAACAGTGTTGTCTGATTTCTTCAAGAAGACAACGGTTAATGAAATATTATTTTGAAGTGAATCTGCGCGTGTTGTCACGGAGGCCGTTGGCACTGCTAAAGCATGACTGGCTTCGTCTGTGTGAATTTTCACGGTAGCGCTCATACCAGGTTTAAAGGGAGAATTGTTTTCTGAATTTCCATTCACTCCGGCATACGATTCTTTCACAATTTTCACTTTCACCGAGAAATTTGTTACCTGCTCTGTGCTTGCGGCGAGGCCTTGTCCAGCGTTCAAAGCGGAATAGCCCACTTCGGTTACAACACCTTTGAACGTTTGATCACTGAAGGCGTCGATTTCAACATCAGCAGTATCTCCAACTTGAACGTGAACAATGTCTGTCTCGTTCACTTCCAAATCAATTTCCATTTCATTCAAAACGGAAACCTTCATGATTACATCTCCACTCATCATGTTGTTGCCTAGAACGGTTTCACCTAGCTCTTTCGCAAGGGCCGTCACTGTTCCAGAAATAGGAGCCACGATTGTTGTTCTTCTCAAATTTTCTTGCGCTTCGCTCTTTCCAGCGTCAGCACTTGCGATAGCAAAGTTTGCACTATTCACGCTTTCTTCAGCGGCTTCCACTTCGGCTACTGAAGATTCTAATGCACTGCTTGCGTTGTCGTATTCAGCTTGAGAGATTGCTTTTTGATCGATTAATTTCGAAAGTCGTGCAAGGGTTGTTTCTTGCAGTCGCTTTTGTGCTTTCGCTTGTGTTAATCGAGCTTTCGCACTTGACAAATTACTCTTCGCGGTATTCAACGCTGCTTCTGCGCGACTAAGAGCAGAGACGTAAAGATCAGGATTGATGCGTACTAACAACTGTCCCTTCTGCACATAGTCTCCTTCTTTCACGGGCAATTCTACAATTTGTCCGGATACTTCCGATTGAATTTTCACTTCCACCGAAGGCTGAACTTTTCCGCTTGCGGCAACAACTTCACTTAAATTTCTGAACTCTGCTTTTCCAATTGTAACAACTTTTGCATCGCCTGAACCGAAAATCATAGGCAATACAACGACCGCAATAATCACAACGATTACTGAAATCCAGATCCATCTTTTTTTGTTTTTCATGGTTGAGACATTAGAGGGACTCCCATGTAGAAGTCTATTATTTTTCGTTTAAAAATCCAGTCGTATTTGCTTCGAACAAAATTCGATTCAGCTTGCTGCAAGCGGTTACGGGCATCGAGATATTCAGCCATTCCGATAACACCTTGATTGAATCTTAATTCGTTCCAATCAAATGCTAAACGGCTCGCTTCAACGGCTTTTTCTGTTGCTTCGTAATTGGCTTTTGCGCGTGTGACATCGAGATACGCTCTGCGCACCTCTTGTTCCAACTGTACTTTTGTTTGCTGAACGTTTAACTCATTGTCTACGCGAGTCAATTGCGCGCGTTTAATTGCGACGTCGTTAGAAAATCCATTGAAGATGGGCAGCGTTAAACTAAAAAATAGGGATTGGTTCACGTTATCTCTCAACTGATTCCCGAATGGCTTTGTTGCGTAATCGTCTAACGTGTATATCGCTTGAGGAAGAGAGAAGACATATTGATTCGAGCCGAAGACTTGTCCGATTGGAAAGGACAATGAATCGGGAGAACCTGTTAATACCTTCGATGCACCTGAATATCCAGATCCGTAGGAATAGCTCATGTTCAGGCGAGGCGACATTCCACCTTTCGCAATGCTCAGATTTAAATTGCTCGAGGCCAATGAAAGCTCAGCAGATTTTATTTGCGGAAAAGTGGCAAGTGCATTCTGAACACATGCTGTTAAGTCTGGAATTTGCTCCGCAATATTGAACGAAGAAACATCGGCTTGAATACTGAAATTTCTTTGCTCCTGTTCTGTAAGTTGCATCATTTGGGCAATGTCTAGAATGGCAGATTGCACATTGTTTCCTGCCGAAATATAACTGGCTTCATCTGAAAACAATTGCGCTTCTACATCGCGAAGACTTCCCTCAGCGGCGTTTCCCGCATTCACCAGGTCGGTGATGCGTTTCACTTGTTGCTTGGTACGATTCACGGTCAACTCTGTAGAAGCTTGAAGCTCTTTTGTTAGCAATACATTCAAGTATGCAACGGACACTTGGAGGGCCAATTGATTGCGCTGATAGTCGAAGGTGAGCAATTGCGCGCGAGAATCTACTTCTGCCTTTTTGTATTGATTTACGTTTTGAAGTCCGGAAAAGAGCGTAACGCTTGTTGAGAGCCCCAAGCTATTGCTTTGAATACGTTGCGTTGCGAACTGATTGGTAAACGGGTCAATTCGCTGTCCCCAGTTGTAACCGTGCGATACTTGTCCGTTTAGGTTGGGAAGGAAACTGCCTAAGGCTTGTTCCTGATTCAGTTTGGTTTGTTCGAGTCCGAGACTGTTTCTTTTCAAGCCAATATTACGTTCTATGGCTGTGCCAACACATTGTTGCAACGTCCATTGAGCGTTAGAAAAGTGACTTCCTAAAATGACTAAAAAAACAAGGAAACAGCGCTTCATAAATCTTCAAAATTTCCGAATATCACTAGAAATTCGGTATTCAAAGGTAATTGAAGTTCTTTTAATTCGCTTTGAAGAAATTAGCGATTCGCTTCCTAAAAAACACGATTGCTAAGACTGCTAAAAGTGTGTAAGGAATGAGCATTAGATAAAGGATTCCTGTGTTCAAACCTTCAGCCAAACTCCCTGATGAGTTTTGACTTGCTGTTTCAGCAGTAGCCTTGCACATGGCGCATTGCGCGTATGTCGCGATATTCATCGCAAAGAAAAATAGTACTACGAAAAGCTTTTTCATGCTCATTGGTAATAAGGCGAAATCATGGTGTAAACAATAACTCCCGTAACAGCCACGTAGAACCAAATGGGCCACGTGTATTTCGCTAGTTTTTTGTGCTCTGAGAATTCTGCAATTAAAGCTCGGTATGCCGTGAATAAAATGAATGGAAGAATAATTGCGGCGAGCACTATGTGTGTGGAAAGAATCACCAAATAGAAACCTCTCATTGAGTTCTCCTTTGGGAATTCCGTTTCTCCTGCGAACATGTGGTGTCCGATGTAAGTAACCAAGAAGATTACACTCAAGTAAATTGCTCCTTTCATTAATTTCTTGTGCAATTCGAAATTCTTTGTCTTCACTGCAACAAGCGCAGCAACAAGCAGAACGGAAACGGTTCCATTTATCAAAGCATTCGCTTTGGCCAACAAGTGAACATCGAAACCAAGATCTACGTTAGTAAACTTCAAGTATCGCAAAGACACGACTACTAAGAATACAACTGCTGACACGAGATAAATAAGGGTCTTCGCTAACTTATCGTTCTTTTTCAATTCTGCTTTCATTCTCTTATTTCTTTAATAACAAATGTAAATCTATAAACAACTGATCCACGGCTTTTGTTGAGGTGCCGTCGTAATATCCTCTAATTCTTCCCTCTTGATCAATCAATGCAATTTGATCGGTGTGAAAGAATCCGCCTTGTGCCGTGTCTGACGGGAAGGCCGTCAGCTTGTAACCTTCTTTCGCCTGCCAGTATATGTCTTCTTCATTTCCGGTCACGAAATTCCAATTTGAAAAATCTGCACCCATTCGATTGGCGTATGCTTTCAGCGCTTCGGGTGTATCGTTCTTTGGGTCTACGGTATGAGAAAGAAGGACAACTTGGTCGTTGATGTTTTCAGCTTTCACTGAATGCTGCAGACGGACCATTTGTGAGGATAGCATGGGACAAATGCTTGTGCAGTTGGTGAAGAAAAAATCGACTACAGCAATTTTTCCCAGCATAAAATCATTGGTAATGATAATCCCTTCTTGATTGGTAAACGCGAACAATGGAAGAGGGTCGTAGACCGTATCTGAGATGCCTTCTCCCTTTTCGTTGTAGTTTATTTCTATTCCGAAATCGCCAAAATAGGGCAACGTTCTTTCCTTCTGATCGGGTGACTTAACCGGATCGGTGCATGCAGCAAGAGCAACAAAAGCCAAAAGGAAAATACGTTTAGTATCCACGTTTAATTTTTCTCTTTTTGTTTAAGATTGCGACATCCTCCATGAGGTTTTCAAAATGATACTCTGTGTTTCCGTATAAACCACGTATATGTCCAGCCTCATCTACCAATCGAAACACTGCCTCATTTTTCAAATCTTGAATGAGGAAGCCGTTCCGAAAGAATGCAGCCATAGCCGCTGAATCTCCTTGAAGGAATTGCCACTTCGCTTTATTGTTCGAGTATCTTAAATTCTGCGTTACATATCCTTTCACGGCGGCCGTATCTGAATATCCGTTTGGATCGAAACAAATGATACTAATATCTGGTTCCATTCGGAATTTAAAATTCGGAATGAGCAATCTCTCTGTAATTTTAGGAAGGTTTGGATCTTCGAAGTCTACAAATGCCGCTATCCAAATTTTCCCCATCAATGAATCTCGATTGATGAGTTGGTTATCTTGGTTTACGAAAGCGAAATCCGATATCTGATAGTCCGACGTTTCGCATCCTGCATCACAGTTCGGACCGAAATAAAGTGGTTCACTAAAATTATGCTTACCCAATGGTCCTAAGACAATGAGAAGAGTGAGTGGAATAAAAAAAAGCATACCCACCAATAGGATATACTTTTTTATTTTTTTATTATTCATTGTTCTTCAGCTTAGCCGAAGATGTTGTGCCCTTCTTGCACACTTACACCTTCATACAAACCAATAAAAATTAGATACATGATGAATATTGCATAAGGAAGAAGAACTACATACTTGAGGTTCTTTCTTTCGTCGCCAAGGTGCATAAAAATTAAAACAATGTATGCAGCCTTTACCAAAGTGAGGACTAAGAAAGTTAACTTGATGGTTTCCCAAGCAAATGTTCCATTTCTTTTGAATGCAACACCCATGAATACTTCAATGATTGTGATTACTGTTAATAGTACAGTTACCGCATATAATTTCTTACGAATTTGCTTTCCAGCCGCTTCGTCGTGTTTTGCATTAAGAGCATAGCTCTCGTTTACAATAAGGTCGTCTCTTTCCATGATAATCAGTAATATTAGATAAGGTAGAAGAATGTGAATACGAATACCCAAACAAGGTCAACGAAGTGCCAGTACAATCCGATTTTTTCAACCATTTCATAATGTCCGCGGTTCTCGAAGATTCCTTTAACAGCCATTAACCAAACGATGATGTTGATTAACACACCTGAGAATACGTGGAAACCGTGGAAACCTGTAACGAAGAAGAAGAAGTTCGCGTATTGCTGTTGCATCGCGTATTCATTCTTATGCATGTTCGCTCCAAACGCCATTGAACCTGGCTCCATAGCCGACCAAATCTTTTTAGCGTCTTCACCTTTTACCACCAACTTACGACGGTCTTTTCCGTCTTTGTGCTCGAGGGTGTATTTGTTCAAGACAATTTCTTCAGGAACCATTGTAGCAATATCTTCATGCGTTTCGGCAGAAGCGTGTTCACCGTGTCCTCCGTGCTCGTCATGAGCAACAGGTTCTTCAGCAAGCTCCATTGCGTGCTCATACTTGTGACCGAAGTCGCTTGTCATATGCACCCACGTTCCGTTATCCAACGTTATTTGATAAGTGTTACCTGCATCGTCAGCAGCTGCAACGGTCATGGGTTGATTTACTTGGAATCCACCACCAGAACCGTGAATAAAGTGAGACCATTCCCATGCCTGTGAACCCAAGAAAATGAAACCACCAATAATGGTAAATCCCAACCACTTCACCACGCCCTTCTTATCCATTCGATGTCCGGCCTCTACAGCCAATACCATTGTAACAGAAGAGATAATTAAGATGAAGGTCATTAATGCCACATACATCAACGGATAAGATCCGTGTAAGCCAGGTAGGGCCTCGAAAACTTGTTCACCAACAGGCCACAGGTCTGAGCTTCCGTGACGAATTACACCGTAAGCTGTAAGTAGTCCGCTAAATGTGAGGGCATCCGATACAAGGAAAAACCACATCATCATTTTACCATAAGAAACGCTAAAAGGAGAACGGTTACCGTCCCACAATTCGTCCTTCGTTACATGTTCTGATTGACCTGACATAATTGTAAATGAAATTTGGCTGCAATTTTACTTCAAAAGCATCAATTTAGAAAAGAGAATCGGCATTTTTCACTATTTTGAACAATTCTGAATAAGCTAATCGATGCGTTTAATAGATGTAAAAAATGAAGAAGAATAGGTAAATCCAAAGTATTCCCATGAAATGCCAATACATACCATTGGAATTGAGGCTAATCCATTTGTCTTTGTTTAACTTCCCGCTCTTTAATCTGAATAGGTTAATAACCAGATAAATGAGTCCACATAGCAAGTGTGCAATGTGCAAATAAATTAGCACGCTGAGCATTGCGCCTGACGCATTGAAAGTTGTGAGCACTTCTAACGTTTTGTCTTCTCGCGTTTGATCAGGGCGAACATAATAGTAGTTATCGCCTTCCTTCACGAGGGTCTGACCATTCAATTCGAAATAATAATTCGAACCGTACTCACCACTCAACTTACCCAAGGTGTTCCAACGGGATTGCTTTAGTCCTTGTTCGGTTTGTGTAATGGTGTTTCCCATTCCCATGGAAGCCATTTCGTTCCATCCTCTATTCTGAGTAAAAACGAATGCTATTCCTAAAATGAAAGTTGCCAAAGTCAAGTAAAATGCCTTTGACTGACTTCCTGCTTTCAGGGCTTTTAAAGCCATAATTAGCGTTACACTGCTTAAAACTATCAGTGCGTTTCCAACCCAAAAAATACTTGGCGGTTGAATGTGCACCCACAAAAGTTTTCCATAAAGTACCATGATAGCACTGGTAATTCCTCCGAAGAGCATGACCACTGCGAAAATTACTAGCCAAACAATCATCTTTTTCGAACGTAGTTCTACTTCGGGGTTTTGACCATCAAAAGGATTGATTTGTTTAAAGTCTGTGTTTTCCATTAGATTTTATCTATTACGTAGGCAATTTGAACAATGGGTAAATAAAAGAATGAGGCAAACATAACTCTGCGTGCATTCAACAAGGTTGGTTCTTTAAATAAGTTGTAGGCCAAATATGAAATCCAGATACCTGCTGCAGAAACTATTACCGCTGCAATGTTACCAACCATAGGCGTTTCAAGCGGAAGCGTCCAAGGTAGCAGACTTACTGGAATAAGGAAAAAGCTGTACACCATGATTTGAAAGGCTGTCTTTTTATCTGGCATTCCGTTAAAGGGAAGAAGTTTGTAGCCGCCTCGGTTATAGTCTTCGTGCGACACCCAAGCGATGGCCCAGAAGTGAGGGAACTGCCACATGAACTGAACTGCGAATAAAATTCCTGCCTCAAGACCGAAGTGATTCGTAGCAGCTACATATCCGAGCATGGGTGCTATTGCACCGGGAAAAGCGCCAATAAAAACAGCCCAAGGAGTAATGCGCTTTAATGGCGTGTAAATAAATGCATAAGAGAGAAAAGCCGCAAAACCGAGAATTCCTGAAGCGGTGTTTAAGTAATAAAACAGAATGAAAATACCCAGTCCTGCTGCGGTTAATGAAACGAACCACGCTCCAAGTGCCGAGATTCTGTTTGTTGGAAGAGGACGAGTTCTTGTGCGGTGCATGAGAGCGTCCCATTCACGTTCGAGAACCTGATTGGCACCGTTGCTTCCGCCAGTTAATAAAAATCCCGCAAGAATGAGCCAACCCATTTTAATGTAATCCCATTCCTGTGATCCCATTTCGTAGGATAAAACACAAGAAACAACCACCAAAAACGACAACCGCAACTTGAATAAATCCAAAGCAGCTTTGATCTTTCCCAATACACCTGATTTTCCTTCAACCGAAACTTCCATTTCCGCTTAGCTCAATTTTTGCAAAAGTACTGCTTTATTTCCCTTCAATCATTAATAATCCCAACGTCTGACAGAACTTAGTCCCTTGCGAATTCCAACCATTAACCACGCCTCTTTGAACGCGTCAATTCGTCTGTCTTCCGAGCGATAGCGAGCAAATCCAAAAACCTGAAGCGCAGGAGTCATTTGATATGCAGCTTCAGCATTGACTACAAACAATGTGCTTCTGTTCCCCTGAAGGATATTGTTTCCGTATACACTCCAAGGGTTCACATACGACTGAAAAATATTGCCTCCGACATTGCGATTAGTATCTCTTCCGAAGGCAGCCCAAACGATGCTCGCTGAATAATTCCATTTTGCTCGACTGTACTGAATTGAAGTGTACCACTCATAAAAATTTGCACCGAGCGGATGAGCAAGCGGCTGGCCCATGTGCTCCCATGCCTGAAGGTCGCTGCCGTGAGTATAGGTGAAAGGACGAACAAAGGACCATTCGGTAAATAAAGAAAGTCCGCTAACTTTTTTCGGAGTGACATACATACCGAATTGCATTCCGAATTTATTTCCCCACCATCCGTTTCTGTTTCGGATTTCACTCACTAAAAATTCATCGAGAATAACTTGTCCGTAGATCCCAAACGCGTGGCTGTGCGCATACTTCCATGAACCGCCCAACAACACGTTATCGGCAGAGCCCTGAGAGAATTCGGCAGGACGATAGAACAAAAACGGATTCAAATAATGAAGATCTAACTCTCTTTGACTTGCTGAATCTCTTGCTTGCCAGACCACCATTTCATGGGCAGATACCGACCATTTCTTATTGATCTTCCACTCTAACGTGTGAACCGCCATGTACTTTGGATTCAAATCGAAATGATCTCCCATGCGCTGGTAGCTGTGGGTTCTCGACCAAAGATTGGTGAACGTAATTTTCTTCCCAATTTTCGTTTCCAATTTCATAAATGGAAGTGCACTTGCACTGCTTGAAAGGACAAGTGAGCGGTATCCGTATCCTAAATTTTGTCTTGAATTTCCCGCTGACCATGTGAAATGATTATTCAATTTTCTGGAATAGACTACCTCGGGAATTGCGGCAAAAACAGTGGCACCAGAATCTGGTGTCAAGACTCTTCCGTAATTCGGAAGGATACCCAATGAATCGATGTAACGCTTGTTGAATTCAGGAAGGTGAAACACTGCGCCGGTTATGTTCAGCGAAAGTTTATTCTTTCCTTTTTCAAAAACGTTCGTGTAGTTGATGAATGCTGAATAGCCAAGATTTGAAATTTCACGCGAGCGATCGAGTCCGGCGGCAAATTCAAAATTCAATTTTGAAATCACGGTATCCTTTTGAACTTTTAATAAAGTAGCATAGCGCAACTCATTGAACAATGAGTCTTGAGAAAAGGCAACGTTCCACGCTGCTAAAAGCCAGAGTATAGCAATGATTTTTTTCACGGAGGGAAGATAGAACAGTCTTTCAAAACATGCATTGTTAATAGCTAATAAGTTTCACAATTTTATGTTGAAAGAATAGCCTTTAATTTGTGTAGTTATGGCGAAAATAGAAATTGATTTAGAAGAAGAAAATCGCGAAATACTTCGCAGATACCGCGCACTCCTGCGCGTTTGCTATCGCTCGAAAACGCGGGCCGATCGTGCGCGGATAAGGAAAGCCTTCGAGCTTTCCGTAGATGCACACAAAGACATGCGACGCAAGAGCGGTGAACCTTACATCTATCATCCGCTTGCCGTGGCGAAAATCGCCGCGGAAGAATTGGGTCTTGACACCATGAGCATCGTCTGCGCATTACTACACGATACGGTCGAAGACACTGAAATAACGCTCGACGATATTCAAAGACAGTTCGGGAAAAAAGAACGCGTTATTATCGACGGCCTGACAAAAATATCTGGTGTCGCAGATCTTAGTTCAAGTGATCAGGCCGAGAACTTTCGCAAGATGCTTCTGACACTGTCAGACGACGTGCGCGTGATACTCATCAAACTAGCCGATCGCCTGCACAACATGCGCACGCTCGATCACATGCGGAGAGACAAGCAATTGAAAATTGCAAGCGAAACGCTTTTCATGTACGCGCCACTCGCTCATCGCTTGGGATTGTACAACATAAAAACAGAACTTGAAGATTTGAGCTTGAAGTTTACCCATCCCGAAGCCTACGACGAGATTGTAATGAAACTTCAAAAGACTCAAGCCGTTCGAACACGTTTTATTAATCAATTCACATTGCCTATTCGAAGAGCACTCGATGAGCAAGGTTTGATTTATGAAATCAAAAGCCGAACAAAGAGCATCTTCAGCATCTATAATAAGATTCAGACCAAGGGAGTTCCGTTTGAAGAAATCTATGACCTTTTCGCTATTCGAGTTATTCTACAAACTTCGCCAGAAATGGAGAAGACAGATTGCTGGCGCGTCTATTCGGTAGTAACCGATTTCTATCAGCCTAGCCCAGAGCGTTTGCGCGATTGGATAAGCATTCCAAAAAGTAGCGGTTACGAATCGCTACACACAACCGTCATGTCTCCAACCGGAAAATGGGTAGAAGTTCAGATTCGAAGTGAGCGCATGGATGACATTTCCGAAAAAGGCTACGCCGCACATTGGAAGTACAAAGATGCCGTGGAAAGTCCGGAGAGCAAACTCGATAAATGGCTCGGACAAATCCGAGATGTGCTTGAAGCACCGAGCGACAATGCCATTGAATTCATAGACAACTTCAAACTTTCACTTTTCAGCGAAGAGATTTATATCTTCACACCAAGCGGTGACTTGAAGACGCTTCCTGTTGGATCAACCACCCTCGACTTCGCCTTTCTCATTCACTCGCAAATTGGCCACCAGTGCATTGGTGCGAAGGTTAATCACAAGCTAGAGCCACTGAGTTACAAGCTAAGCAGCGGTGACCAAGTTGAAATTCTAACTTCTAAAAAACAACATCCGAAAGAAGATTGGCTGAACATTGTCATCACAGCCTCGGCTCGACAAAAAATTAAAACCGCACTTAAAGAAGAGAAGAAACAAATTTCCGAAGAAGGAAAAGAAATGTTGAAGCGCCGATTCAATTCGCTAAAAATTACTTGGGGAAGCAAGAACATCGATGAGTTTGTTCGAGCTTACCAATGCATCACGGCCATTGATTTCTATTACAAAATTGCAAAAGGTAGAATTGAACTAAAAAAGCTGAAACCGCATACCGTTGAAGGTGATCGCATTCGATTCGACAAAATCACACAGGACAAACACGAAGAAATTACGCGCATTGTAACTACAGCTCCTTCAACTGGAGACACTGTGCTTATTGGAGATGACAAGCAAACAGTGGATTTCAGTTTATCTGTTTGTTGCAGCCCAATCCCAGGCGATGAAGTATTCGGATTTATTACTGTTTCTGAAGGAATAAAAATTCACCGAACGAACTGCCCGAACGCGCAAGAACTCATGAGCAAATATGCTTACCGCGTGATAAAAGCAAAATGGAGCAGCAACGATTTGGTTCAGTTTGAAGTGGGATTGAAGTTCTCCGGAACAGACGACGTGGGACTCGTTCAGAAAATAACAAATATCATTTCCACCGATATGAACGTGAACATGCGTGCCATTTCGTTTGAAGCGCGCGACGGTATTTTCGAAGGAAAAATGGTCGTTTTGGTGCACGATACAGAGCATTTAAATCATTTGATTAAAAACCTCAAAGACGTAGACGGCGTTCTTACAGTCGATCGTATTGAAAGTGAATTTGCTTAATGCACCCTCATCTTTCGTATTTTTGAAACATGACCCCTGCCGGAAAAATAGAATTGTTGCTTCATTCGAAGAAAAAACAATTGGCCGTTCTCATTGATCCAGATAAATGGAACAGTGAAAACGCAAAGCAGCAGGGTGAACTCTACAAAGCAGCGGGCGTAGATTTTTTATTGGTGGGTGGAAGCTTGAATGCAGCTTCCGATTTCAACGAGCGTGTAGAACATTTGCGCGCAACATGCCCCTTACCCCTTGTGCTTTTTCCAGGTCATCCTTTACAATTAACGAAGCACGTAGACGCTACACTTTTTCTTTCGCTGATCTCTGGAAGAAATGCGGAATTCCTCATTGGTCATCAAGTTGTTTCTGCCCCCTATTTGCATGAATGGAAACAGGAAGTCATTCCAACCGGATACATGTTAGTGAATGGGGGAAATACCACAACAGCTATCTACATCAGTCAGACCGTGCCTCTTCCGAACGACAAACCTGAAGTGGCTGCTGCTACAGCACTTGCTGGAAAATACTTGGGTCTTCGTTGCTTCTATTTAGACACTGGAAGTGGGGCCGATTTCCCGGTTTCACAAGAGTTGATTTACGCCGTAAAAAAAACCACGCAGCTTCCCTTGATTGTTGGTGGTGGAATTGTGAATGAACAACAAGCCCATGCAGCGTGGCAAGCAGGCGCTGATGTTGTGGTAATGGGAACTGCAGTAGAACAGAATCCCGAAATACTTTTTGAAATACAAAAATTGAACGCCCTATGATTCGCAGACCTTTCAACTTAAAAAAATGGATTGAAGAAAACAGACATTTGCTTCAACCACCTGTCGGAAATAAAAATTTATATGTTGAATCGGAAGACTACGTGATCATGATTGTTGGCGGTCCAAACGCACGCAAAGATTACCATTTCAACGAAACCGAAGAATGGTTTTTTCAAATCGAAGGCAGCGTTATGATAGGCGTTCAGGAAGATGGAAAAGCTATAGATATTGAAGTGAAAGAAGGCGAAATGTTTTTGCTTCCACCAAGAACACCTCACCAGCCGCGCAGAGGAGCAGGTACTGTTGGAATTGTAATTGAGGTGAAACGTGCAGAACGTGAATTAAAAGATGGACTTTTATGGTTCTGTGAAAAATGCAATCATCCCCTTCACGACACGTATTTCGTTCTTGAAAACATTGAAAAAGATTTCCTTCCTCGCTTCAAAGAATTTTACGGAAGTGAGGAAATGAGAACGTGCAAATCATGCGGACACATGATGGAAACGGATCCTAAGTTCGTTTAATTCTTAACGTCGCTTTAGCCACAGTTCTGGGTTTTGCGGAACCCAACCGGCTTCGGAAACTTTTCCCAATTCAAAGTGAAGCACATACCCTTCACCGTTGTCTGCTACATTTCCAATTTTATCTTTTGTGTTCACTTTAGAACCAACCGAAACGTAGACGTTTTGTAATCCGCTGTACACCGTCTTGTACGCACCATGCGTAACAATCACATTCATGCCTGCCCCTTGAATGTTGAACACACTCGTTACGGTGCCGTTAAAGACCGTATAAATATCAGCGTTCGCTGAAGTAATAAAATCAACCCCCTTGTTATTCACTTCAATACCCGAAATTGACTCGTGTGCATGTCTTCCGAACTTCGAGCCAATGGCGCCTGAAGGCACTGGCCACGGCAAACTTCCCTTGTTTTGTTCGAAGACTGTATTTGCTAAAACAACTTCAGGAGCACTCTCCAATTTCGGCGAAGCTTTTTCAATTGGCTTGGGCGGTGTAACAACAGCTGGCGCAGAAGCTCCCGCCGCATTCGCTGAAGCATTGTTCGACGCTGTAGCGTTAGCCGCTGCTCTGCGTTGATCTTCCTTTCTCTTTTCTTCCGCCAACCTCGCCTTCTCTGCTTCTTGCTTGCGAATACGTTCGTTCTCCGCGGCAATTTCCTGACGAACGATATCTTCAATCTTAGTCGTTAGTTGTCTTCTCTCAATTTCCTTTTGGCGCTGAACTTCACGCAACTTTCCTTCTTCCGACTTAAGAGCTGTTAATTTTTCTAGCTGTTGAATTTTGTTCTGCGCGATTTCATTTCGTTCACTGACTTCATCATTTGAAAGTGCCAATTTCGTTTGCTTATTACCTTCCAACATAGAAATATTCTCTGCAATTTCCAATTGCGCATCTTTCATTTGCTGCGCGTGGAACTTCCTATTCTCTGCGTATTGCTTCAACAATTGAACACGCTTTACCGCTTGGAAGAAATCGGTTGAAGACAGAATAAAAGCTAGCTTGGAATATGAAGAGCGTTGTTTGTAGCTGTTGTAAATCATTTTCGCGTATTCCGATTTCAAATCTTGAATACTGTATTCCAACTCAACTACTCTGCCCTCACCGGTTTTAATATCTCCGTCTATTGTTCCCACTTCTGAATTAATGGAACGAATGAGTTCCTCGCGTAAACGAATTTGTTCGTTCAAGAGTGTCAATTCCGCTGAAGCACTTCGCTGATCGGCTTGGTATTCTTTTATAAGCTGTTTAGTTCGGGCTATCTCCTCGTTGAGCTCGCTTCTTCTGGAAGTCAACTCAGCCTTTTTCGTCTGTGCAAACACCCATTGAAAAGTTATTCCTGAACAAACAAGAATCACCACAAGCAGCGCATGCGAAATATGAGATTTGTTCAGCCCTTTCATTCTTATTTCCTTTTGATTGGATAGTCCTTATCGTAGTCGAACGAGAAATCGTAGTGATTCTGTGTGTTTATTCGAATAATCTTGAAATCAAGCGAAGTCTTTCCCTTTACATCATCGATTTGAATGTTACACTTTCGGGGATAGTGCGAAGGATCTTCTTCATCAAATTCAGAATAATTAATCTGAACCATTCGTTTGGTTCGAACATCGGTCAATTCACATTTCGCGATTTTGTAAAAATTCGATTCGATCCAAAACTTAGATGAAATCCAATCATTGTCTTCCAATCGCTTTGGAATTCTTCTTCCTTCGGTTGTTGAAGAAGAATCTTGAACTTCAGTCGCTCGGCGCACGCGGCGCGACATTCGCGAAATCAAGGTGTAATATTCAACATCGAGTTTTTCAATTCCGCTTTTCATGCGACCCTCTTCACGGCTCAATCCAATTGGATTTCCAATTAATAAATCCTGCATGGTGGAAACGTCTAAGTCTATTTTTGCCAATTCCGAAAGCTGATTAACAGAGCCTAAGAAAACATACTTGTCTCCAGGTATTTCAGAGACCATCTTCAAACTGTCCTTGTCAACCAACATGCGCAACACCTCTATCCCTAAAGCCGGACTAACACTCACAGAAACCGCGCTATCCTTGCGCATACGAACGGTTGCTTTAAATCCTTGTTGCTCTTCTCCGCTTGTAAATTCGGCGTCGAGCTTCATGCCTAGCCAATCAAATTCAAATTTATTCTTATCGATATGGCGAGTTAAAAAAGCTTGAGATCTTTCCTTCAAAGGTTCTTGCGTCACAACAACCTCTTTGCTCTTGCAGGCAAAAAGAAACGGTATAAAGAGAATGACGGTATACTTACTCAATGAATTTCTTTTGATTAATTTTTTCCTTCAACTTCGCATGGGTTGAATTCAGTGAAAGTCCTTTGTTCCAACATTCCATAGCCTTGGTTTCATTTCCCACCATGAAATATGAATCGCCTAAGTGCTCCCATATTTCTTGATCGGTGGTATTTAACTTAACTGCAATTTCCAACTGTGTAATTGCAGCCTCATATTGCTTCTTCTGAAATAAAATAAAACCAAATGTGTCAATATAAATAGCGTTGTTTGGTTGCATTGAAACTGCGTATTGCACTATGCCCAGCGCCTTATCGAGTTGAACTTTTTTAAGTCCCAAGTAGTAAGCGTAGTTGTTCAATGCAGTTGCGTTGTCCGGATTTTGAATTAGCGCTTGTTCGAATGAATTTTCACATTCGGTCCAATTATCTGTTTTGAAATAAACACTTCCTAAAGAAGAATAAAATTGCGAAAGAAGTTCAGGATCTTCGATTACTAAATCTCTTCCTGTGGTTAATAATTCCAAAGACCTCGAATAGTCCTGAAGCTTTAAATAGCCAAGACCCGTGAAGTAGTAGATTTCAGCATCTGTTGGAAAAAGTTCCAACGCTTCATTTCCAACTTTCACCAATTCGTTCCACTTGCGCAAATGCTTTTGGTTTTCCAACAGGAACTGCCAAACCATTACATCGCTTTTGTAAAGAGCTACTGCAAGCCTTAGCATTTCTTCTTCACGAACAAAATTGTTTTGGTGATTGGCAACAAATGATAGTTGAACGAGACATTCATGTTCCGATTTGAATTGATTGAATGTTAGATCGAATATTTCCCAAAGGGGCTTCTTGAATTTCTCGTCTTGCTCTGCAAGTTCTTCGTATTTCTTGAGCACATCAATCGCATCGTACCAACCTAAATCTCCGGAACTAATAGACTTTTTCAACAACTCATAACTCTTTGCGTCGTTTCCTGCATTAGCTAATTCACCGCTCTCCTCTAGGAGTAATTTTCCGTTGTTTGGAATAACTTCCTTCATGTGCTTCAGCCATTTGGAAGCTTCTTCCTTCAAACTATTTTCACGGTAAAACTCGAGTAGATAGAAATAATAAGCATCTTCAACTTTATTTTTCTTTTCGAAATCCTCTAACACCGTTCCGGCCTCCTTGAATTTCCCTTGCAAGCTCAACAATTCAAATCGCTTTCGGGCAATGTCCTCGTCTTCACCTTGGATTGCCGAAAGCTGAGCCAAAACCAATGAAGCTTGGTTCATGTCATAGCTGCCAATGACATTCAGGTATTCATTCAAAACTGGAACTGGATTGGCGCTGTATTTCACTGCTAAATCGAAGTTCTTAATTCCTTCCTTTATATTTCCGCCGTACACCTCGTAATAAGCCAAATCTTGCAAATACCAAGGATTGGTGGGTTCCATTTCCACAGCTATTCGAATGTGATCTCTGCCCATCTTTTCGAACTTCGGAAGCTGAGAAGACAATTTTGAAATTTCATAATGAGCAGCACTCACCTGCTCATATTTGAGCGCTGTATTGAAGTAGTTGATTGCAATTTCAAAATTGCCAGCCATCTTCGCTTTTTCTCCTTCAAAAAAATACTGTTGAAACTTCGCGTGATTTTCATCGGTAACAACAGTAGCTTTCTTGCTTCCGCATGAAGCGAAAACAGCGAAAGAGAGAAAAAGAAGAATTTTGTTATTCATTGTTTTGAATGGAATTGTAAGACCCCAAATCAAGCACTCCTTTCACACCTGCAACTTGACAATACTCATCGATTAACGAATTTGTAAGCTGACAGTTCTCTATTTTACTATTCGATTCAACGGATGAATTTTCAAGTGTTGAATTCATAATGGACACATTGCTCGCAACACTAACGTTCGGACCAACAGTTGCATTGTGAAGAACAACGTTATTTCCGAAATAACACGGTTCAATAATTTTCGAATCGCCTTCCAATTGAACGTTGTAATTTTGTGGAAGTCTTGAAACCACGGAAGCCATGGTCTCTACAACTGCAGCTTTGTTCCCGCAATCCATCCACTCGTTCACTTCACCCGGAACAAACTTCGCTCCTTGCTTCATCATGTTTCGCATGGCGTCTGGCAATTGGTATTCCCCGCCATTCATGATGTTGTTGTCGAGTAAATATTGAAGTTCACGTTTCAACCATTCACCGTCTTTGAAATAGTAAATTCCAATCATGGCCAAATCTGAGACGAACTCTTGTGGTTTTTCTTGGAAGGAAACAATGGTTCCTTCGGCGTTCAATTCCACCACACCAAACTGACGAGGATCTTCGATTTTCTTCACCCACAAAACACCGTCTGCATTTGGATCTAATTTGAAATCGGCACGGAACAACGTATCTGCGAAAGCAACAGTAACAGGGCCGGTTAAGGCAGACTCTGCGCACATGATTGCATGAGCTGTTCCGAGTGCTTGATCTTGGTAATGAATGGTACCCTTCGCTCCGAGCTGCTCGGCCAAGGCAATTAAATGATTTTCTACCTCCTTCCCAAAGCGTCCGATAATAAACGCAATCTCTTCAACCTTCTCGGTTTGAATGGAAACAATATCTTCTACAAGTCTCTGAACTATGGGCTTTTCGGCAATACGAACGAGAGGCTTGGGCGTAACAAGGGTATGCGGTCGCAACCTCTTCCCCATACCCGCCATTGGAATAACAATTCTCATCTATTGAATTTTATAGTCTAACAAAAGAAAGCAAAAAGGCCGAAATGTTTTCGGCCTTTCAACGAAGTAATGAACATTTAAAATTGAATGAATTATTTCACTCCGGTGCTACCGAATCCGCCTGCCCCTCTCTCGCTTTCGGAAAGTTCATTTTGCTCTTCCCATTCCACTTGCTCGTGCTTCGCAACAATCATTTGTGCTATACGTTCGCCGGATTCAATGGTGAAAGGTTCATTCGAAAGATTCACCAACAAGACTTTAATCTCTCCGCGATAGTCGGCGTCAATGGTTCCGGGAGTATTCAATACAGTAATTCCATTTTTGAAAGCGAGTCCGCTTCGTGGACGAATCTGTGCTTCAGTGCCTATTGGCAATTCCATGAACAATCCTGTTGGAACCAACACTCTTTCGAGTGATTTCAATTCAATAGATTCTTCAATATTCGCACGAAGATCTAGTCCCGCAGCATGCGTTGTGGCATAAGCTGGCGCAGGATACTTCGATTTATTTATGAGTGCAACTTTCATTATTTACCTGTAAAAGTTGGTTTGCGTTTTTCCATGAAAGCAGTTGTTCCTTCTTTGAAATCTTCGGTTCCGAAACACTTTCCGAACTCTTCTGCTTCCGCTTTCAATCCGATAGCTTCACTATCAAATCCAGCCTGTACCGCCCGCAAAGCACTTGATATTGCAGATGGAGAAAGCTTTTCAATTTTTCCAGCAAGATCTGTCGTGAACTGCATCAATGCTTCCAATTCAACAACGTGATTCACCAATCCCCATTGCAACGCATCGGTTGCTGAAAGTCTTCCAGCTGTAACGATTAACTCTGTTGCTTTTCCTCTTCCAACCAAACGCGGTAAACGCTGTGTTCCGCCGTAACCAGGAATAACGCCAAGAGAAACTTCAGGCAATCCCATAACAGCGTTTGAAGATGCAACACGCATGTGACAACTCATGGCTAATTCCAATCCACCACCAAATGCATATCCGTTCACTGCTGCAATAACCGGTGTATTCAATCGTTCAACGAAATTGAACAATTGTTCATGTCCCAACAAAGAAAGTTCCTGTCCCTGTTCAATAGAAAAACTCGCGAACTCCTTAATGTCTGCACCCGCTACGAAAGCTTTCTCTCCTGCACCTGTAAGCACAATTGCTCGAACGTTCTCATCTGCTTCCGCATCTGCGAAAGCCGTGTGCAACTCCTCAATGGTAGCCTTGTTCAAGGCATTCATTTGATCGGGTCTGTTTATGGTAATGATGCGCGTTGCACCAATGTTTTCAAGAAGTAAAAATTGAAACGACATGTGATAATTGTTTTTGCGAATTTATTCTAAAAGAGACTAACGAATCACCGTAACGTGTCCAATTAATTCTTGTCTTCGTTCCAGACTGTCGAAAGACAGCTTCCATGTATAGACATCGTTCGGAACAAAATACCCTTTGTATCCCGCTAACCATGGCTCATTCGGATTAGTCGTTTCGAAAATCATGATGCCCCAACGGTCGAAAATTTGAAGATGAAAACCTGTCAAGTTTTCTCCAACCACCAAGAATATATCGTTCAGTCCGTCGCCGTTTGGCGTAATTGCATTCGGGATATAAACTGGAAAATACGGACGGACATAAACCGAGTCTATGCCCGCACATCCCGTGTTATTTGTTGTGGTTAAATAATACCAGGTAGCTTCATCAGGAATTGCGGTTGGAAAGGCGCAGTCTGTGCAAGACAATCCGGTTGAAGGAAACCAATTGTATGCAAGACCGAAGGTGTTTCCGAATAACGTTGTATTTCCGGGATAATCGAAATATTGGTCCGGACCGGCGTCTACTTCAGGCAACGAAAGAATATTCATGTACAACGAATCGGTGTCAGCACATCCGTTCACATCCGTTCCAACAACGGTAATCCATTGCGAAAACGGAGCATTCGCAAGCGTTGAACTTGCAGAAGAATTTACGACGCTACTGAATGGAAGCCACGAATAAAAATCTGCGCCGCTTGCTTCAATGGGATAATACTCTCCGAGACAAACGGTGCCTCCTTCTGAAGCCACGACATTCAACTCAATGACATCTATAGACACCTCTGAATTTCCAGCGCCACATTCATTCGTAATCGCTACGTTATACGTGATTGAATTGCTTGGCGCTGCTGTTGGATTCTGAATGTTCGTCGCATTCAAACCTGTTGAAGGCGTCCATGTGTAGGTGAGTCCCTCTTCAGATTGCAACACCACACTTTCTCCCAAGCACAACTGAATGGTCGGATAAACGACTCCACCAGGAACAGTTTGTTCAACAAAAACGTAGCAGCTGTCAGTGTCTTGGCAACCTTCTGGCGTTGTTATGGTGACAAAAAATTGTTCGTCAAGGGTGGGAGTTGCAACCGTGTTTGCGGTATTCAAAGTACTCAACGAGGTTGAACTTTGCCATTGATAAGTAACACCTCCGGAAGCAGTGAGAGCTTGTGACTCACCAACGCAAATAGTGAAATCCGAACCTGCTTCAGCGATTGGAATGATAACATTCACGTAAACACCAATCGTGTCACTTCCACATGCATTGAAATCTGAAACGTAATAGTTTGTTGAATTGGTCGGAGCTGCTAAAGCTGTATTCCCGTTCACACTTGAAAGCGTCGCGTCATTCAACCAAAATAAATTCGCAGATCCTGTTGCGTTCAATGTTATTGATTCACCCAAACAAATAGAATTCACACTTGCAATTGCTGGAGGAATAAAATCAATAATTTGAAGATTCACCGTTGCGGTATCCGAGACGTAGCAATCGTTTATATCCGAAGCAATCATGGAAATTGTAACGTTTCCAACTGCATCAAATACGTGACTGGGTTCAAAAGCTGTACTTGTAAAACCATCTCCGAAATTCCAAATAAAATCAGAAGCGTTCAATGTTCCATTGCTGAATTGCGCGGGGCTGCCGACACATATTTGAGAAGGACCTTGAACACTCGCAATGGCTTCAAGCTGTCCCAAATCGAAACGAAAAACCGCTAGGTTACATCCGAAACTGTTGTTGGTGGAAGACCAAGCTCCTGGGGTAGTTGGAAAGTCATCGTTGTTCTGACAACCGGCGCACACCGCCTGATATACAGAACCACTCTTATCGAATCGTGAAGTTCCACCATCTACGTGCTCTGCGCTTGAACTTCCACCTAGATACGAACCATAAACCAACTGCGTCGCACTCGCATTCAAAACCGCTAAGTAGAAATCGCTGCCATCGGTTGTCGATTGAAAAGCATCTGCGGTAATCGGAAGATTATTCGTCGTGCTGTAATAGGCCAAACAAGTTAACGCAGGGCAGGTTAACGAATTAGTATGTCCGCCCCAACCGCTGAAATAAATCTGATTGCAATCGCTGACCAAAAAAGCTGTTGGAGAAATATCAATCTCCCCACTTCCCGTTCCAATAGTGGTATTCCAGTTAAGCGTACTTAAAGTTGGATTGTATTGACGAATGAATTGTCCGCTGTTCGTCTGACCGTATAACCCCGGAGTTATGGTCATGGTTCCTGCTGTTTGTCCAAGACAATAAACATTATCGGTTAGATCGGTTTGAAGGAAATACGCTTGATCGTATTCTCCTGTTCCAATAAATGTTCCGGCTACAGGAGTGAAGGTGTTTGCATCGATTCGAAGAATAAATCCATCCGTTGCACCATTCCAATTGGGATCTTGACCGTTCGAACAAAATGGAAAATTCTGACTTTGAGTTCCACCTGCTAAAAGTAAATCTCCATCGTTTGCAAATTCCAATGCATAAATGGCGTCTGCCCCTGACCCACCAAAATACGACGACCAAAGAAGCATGCTCAAACTCGGATTCAGTTTCGCAACATAACCGTCGCTGTCTCCGCCGCCATAGTTCGGCTGTGTAGAGCCTCCTGCAATGTCTGCATTACCGCGAACACATGACCCGATAAATATATTGTTGTTACTATCTACATTCACTTCTCCGCGAAAAGCATCGCCGTAATTGTAGAACAATTCATTCGCATAATTCAATCCGTCGGTAGCATTTTCTCCAAGAAAAGTAGAGGCAGCTAAGGTCCCACTGGCGTTAAATTTCGTGATGAAAAAATCGCACCCGTCTGGATGCCCACTCGTAAAAAAGGTCGACATCATAACGGGATTTCCTCCTGCAAAAACGGGTTGATAGGCACCCATTGAAGTGGGAAAATCACTGCTTCCTGTCACCCCGAAAACAATGATGCGATTCAGGTTATCTACGACTACTGAATGAGGTGTTTCTTGGTGAAGTCCACCTAGGTAAGTGCTATACAAAAGTCCAGAACCCGTAGCGTCGAACTTCGATATCGCTACATCGAAATAATTGCCCGCATTGGGATTAAACGTCGAGCTGTACGCATTCGCTGTAATCGGATAATTGTTCGCAAAGACGCTTGCACCTGAAACTAAATTCCCACTTAAATCGTCACATGCCGTGAATCCAAAATTATTCGCTGAAGAACCTATGAACGTGGAGAAAGCAATTTCCGGATCTATAATTAATTCGTAATTTGCATCGTAATTTCCAAGTTGAAATTGCAAGCGATTTCCATTCAAAATATACTTGCATTTCACTTCAATGAAATGTCCATTTATAGATTGAAACGCGAACGGCTTCGATTCGTAAATTCTACCGAGCAGATGGTGAGAAATTAGATTTCCGGACGTGTCTAATGTGAGTTGAAGGGAATCGTTATAGAGCCATGAAATAAGGTTTAGATCTGCGTTGGGCTGAAGTTCGAATTGGTATTTAATTGATTTCGATTTTCCCAATACGCGAAGATTAATTCCATCGTAAACATTTTGAAAATTTATATTTTGAAACCGATTCACATTCGAGCTCCACTGCGCTGAGTCGGAACCCAAATAATAATTGAAATATCCTGGCAATTGTTCTTGTTCCTCGGCTTGATTCAATTGTGCATTCTCCAATTGCTGCAGGAAAAATAAAGTCGTTACCGATTCAGGAAGAGCATTCGGTTTATGGTCGGGATTAAAAACAGTTGAATCAAAAAGTTGATAAGCGAAACCGTTTGATTGAATCCAGAAAGATCCTCCCGGAATTTCAGCTTTATACTTGACATGATTTGGCCATTGGCCTTTGTTCTGAATGAAAGAAATTTGCGAAGAAGTAATCGCCGGCAAAAAAGCCAGAAAAAACAAAAGCAAAAATATCTTTCTTCGTCGGGGAAACATGGTATTCGAAGATAAGACTACTTCGGAACACAATGCGTTGCTTTTCAACAAAAACTAGCTAAGCTTATCGGCTAGGATTCGCATTTCCACAGCAGGTGAAACTTTCTCGTAGAGTATTCTGTAAACGGCATCTGCGATTGGAATATCTGCGTTGAATTTTTTATTGATTTCGTGAATACCTCGTGTTGCATAATAACCTTCGGCCACCATATTCATTTCGATGGTTGCCCATTTCACGCTGTATCCCTTTCCAACCATGGTT
>JBIKZA010000094.1:0-4761 GCA_044354975.1 Flavobacteriales bacterium | reverse complement strand
GAAGGAAGAGGTGGGCGGCATCTCCGAAAAGGAAAACATTTTCTTTGGCTAGAGAGGTTACATTTTTCAAAGTGCGTCCTTGCCAGACATATGTTGTTTCAATGTTGGAATTCAACAAGGCTTGAATCATGGGGTTTTCGCAGTCGCCAACTTTTTCTTTCAAGAATGAAATCAATGACTCGGGATCTCTATTCGGAATACCGTGATCGATGCTATTGACTTGAAGGTACCAGATGATCTCACCATCAAGTAAAGGCAGAATTCCTAATGAAAGTCCATTTTCGGCAATCGCATATTTGTGCAATTCGTTGCCAAGCATGTTATAGAGGAAATCACTTTTCACCACACCCATGACTTCGTAGGTCGCTGTTTCAACGTTTTCCGTTTTTGGATTTAAAAGTTTTCGTGTGGTGGAATGAACACCATCGGAGCCGAGGATACCGTCAAACAAGGATGCCGAAATGTTGGTGTTTTCACCCACAATGAAGTCTTTTTCCTCAGAGAGTTTTACTAGATCTTCAATTATTGCGCTGCTATGTTTTGAAAGGGCTTCAAGAAATTTCTGTCGGCTTATGCTATAAACCTCATCGAAATCTATTTGGTTGGTGAGATCTCCACTAGTATTGATATAGTTTACTTTTCGAATGCGAAGACAAAATGGTTCGACATCTTTCCAAACGCCGAGTTCTTTCAATCCGGCAATTCCATTGGGAAGTAGAAGAAATCCGAATCCGCTTCGCATTTGAAACGAAGACTTGTCGAATACCGTAAGGTCATGTCCGAGCTCAGTTAACGTGCGATTGAGCAATCCGCCCGAAACGCCACCACCGATGATACAGAATTTCATAATTAGCCAGTTTTAGGTAATCTGAAATTCCTTACGAGAAAAGAGAGGAGAAGGTTACTTCTTAAGAACCTCGGCCATTTTAGCGCCAATCTCAGCAGGAGAATCCACTACGTGAATGCCGCATTCGCGCATGATACGCTTTTTAGCAGAAGCACTTTCGTTTTCACCAGATACAATGGCACCGGCATGACCCATTGTTCTTCCTTTCGGAGCGGTCTCACCTGCGATGAAACCTACAACAGGCTTTGTTCCGTTTTCTTTAATCCACATAGCAGCCTTCGGCTCTAGTTCACCACCGATTTCACCAATCATAATGATACCGTGCGTTTCAGTGTCGTTCATTAATAATTGAACGGCTTCTAACGTGGTAGTTCCAATGATTGGGTCGCCACCAATTCCGATAGCTGTAGTTACACCTAAGCCAGCTTTCGCAACTTGGTCAGCAGCTTCGTAGGTAAGAGTTCCTGATTTAGAAACGATACCTACATTTCCTTTTTTGAAAACGAAACCAGGCATGATACCCACTTTCGCTTCGCCTGCGGTAATGATACCTGGGCAGTTAGGGCCTATAAGGGTTGCACCGCGATCGGTTGCGTAGATTTTTGCTTTCACCATGTCTGCAACTGGAATGCCTTCGGTAATTGTAACAATTACTTTAATGCCCGCAGCAGCAGCTTCCATGATAGCGTCAGCAGCAAATGCTGGTGGAACGAAAATAATAGTCACATCGGCGCCCGTTGCTGTTACAGCGTCGGCTACCGTGTTGAATACTGGACGCTCGAGGTGTGTTTGTCCACCTTTGTTTGGTGTAACACCACCAACAACGTTGGTTCCGTATTCAATCATTTGTGTTGCGTGAAATGTTCCTTCACTACCTGTGAATCCTTGAACAATTACTTTCGAATCTTTGCTTACTAAAACGCCCATGTGGTATTATTTTTTGCTGCGGCGAAATTAGTCATTATTTGGAAAGTTTAGTCGTTCCATTGCCGATTGTTTCTCATTTTTGCAGAACATGAATGCAATTTCAAGAGAAGAGACGATATGCGCGTTGTCTACACCGCAAGGAGTTGGCGGTATCGCTGTAGTTCGCGTGAGCGGGAGTCAGGCTTGGGTGATAGTGGGCAAACTTTTTTCGAAGCCCCTTCAACCCGAACAAAAACGCAAAGCGCTTTTCGGATGTGTGTATGACGGGAAGGAAATTCTAGATGAAGTGGTGGTGACTTTGTTTCAAGGTCCGCATAGTTTCACGGGTGAAGACGTGGTTGAAATTGCTTGTCACGGATCGCGTTATGTTCAGCAGCGCATCTTGCAATTGTTGCAGGAAAACGGATGTCGCATGGCCACTGCGGGTGAGTACACCATGCGTGCGTACTTGAATGGAAGAATGGATTTGAGCAGGGCAGAAGCTGTGGGAGATGTCATTGCTTCTGAGAGTGCTGCGGCGCATAAGCAGGCGGTTCATCAGATGCGTGGAGGATTTTCGAAAGAGATTGATGCGCTGCGTGAACGCTTGATACATTTTGCTTCGTTGTTGGAATTGGAATTGGATTTTTCGGAAGAAGATGTCGAGTTCGCCGATCGAACGCAGTTGTTGAATTTGTTGAATGAAATCTTGAAGGTGGTTGTTCAGCTTCGCGACAGTTTTCAATTGGGAAATGCCATTAAGAACGGAGTTCCGGTTGCCATTGTTGGCGCACCGAATGCAGGGAAGTCGACATTGTTGAATGCCTTGTTGAATGAAGAGCGCGCGATTGTAAGTGACATTGCTGGAACCACGCGTGACACGGTGGAAGAAGTATTGAATGTGGAAGGGATTCAGTTTCGATTTATTGACACAGCTGGAATTCGCGAAACGACGGATACGATAGAGCAGTTGGGTATTGCGCGCAGCATGGAGAAAGTGGGGTTGGCGCAGTTGATTTTGTTGTTGGTAGATGTATCGAATACCACACAAATTACATTGAATGAAATGTTAGCATCCATTCACGCCAAGGCTCGTCCAGATGCGCGCGTGTTGGTGGTCTTCAATAAAATAGATGCATTATCTAATTTCGAATTGAAGGTTGAAGGAAGCAGTTTGAATATCTCGGCGAAGTCGGGTGAAGGCATAGAAGGGTTGCGTAGTTGGTTGGTGGAAAGCTTCGCTCCGTTATTGAATGAAAGCGACACCGTAGTAACGAATGCTCGTCATTATGAATCGTTACGTCTCGCAGCCTTATCTCTCGAAGAAGTCTTAAACGGCATGACCCTCGGCGTCCCTTCCGACCTTCTCACCGTAGACATCCGCAAGACCTTGTATCATCTTTCAGAGATCACCGGTAACATCTCGGCGGATGATATTTTGCATTCGATTTTTGGGAAGTTTTGTATTGGAAAGTAATGTTCATTCAATTTCTCATTACATTTAGGCATGAGATATTTAGCCCTTTTCCTCTTATTACCATTTGCTTCTTTCGGACAGCAAACCATAAACGAAACAATGATTCATGATGGTTTGACGCGGAGCTATACGCTGTACGTCCCAGCAAGCTATACACCGGGTACACCAGCACCGGTGGTATTGAATTTTCATGGATATACCAGTACTGCTTTTGAACAATTTTATTACGGAGATTTTCGTGCAATAGCAGATACTGCTGGTTTTCTGATTGTGGTTCCGATGGGAACACTTGATGCAACAGGTGCAACGTATTGGAATTCTGGATGGGGTGGAACAGTGGACGACATAGGTTTCACAAGCGCGTTAATAGATGAAGTAGCCGCCACTTACTCTGTGAATTTAGATCGTGTATACAGCACAGGTATGTCAAACGGCGGATTCATGAGTTACACCCTTGCTTGCTCACTGAGCAATCGTATTGCAGCCATTGCGTCTGTTACAGGAACAATGAATGAAGGTCAAAATCAAACTTGCAATGCACAACATCCAACTCCCGTTTTAGAAATTCACGGTACAGCAGATGCAACGGTTCCGTATAATGGAAATCTTTTTATGGAAGCAATCCCAAATGTATTATCCTACTGGGTAAGTTTCAATAATTGTAATACAACTCCAGTAGTCACTGATGTTCCAAATACGAATCTAACAGATGGATGTACTGCCGTTCATTACGTGTATTCCGGAGGAACCAATGGTGTTGATGTTGAACATTATAAAATAATCGACGGCGGACATACATGGCCAGGTTCAATATTTACAGTCGGTGTTACAAACAACGACTTCAATGCATCAAAAAAAATATGGGAGTTCTTTATGCAATACGACATTAACGGAAGAATGCCAGCAAATGCAATTACAGATTTGAATGCTGAAGAGATTTCAATTTACCCCAATCCAACTGCAGATAAATTAACGATTCAAGGAATTTCACAAAAGCTAACGGCTTCAAACTGCAGTCTGTTTTCTATTGAAGGCAAACAGTTCAATATTGATTTTCTAGAGAACAACACCTTTGATACAAGCCATTTGGAAAGTGGAGTTTACTTCGTTCGCATTTCAACGAAAGAGGGTTCTGCGACTGTTCAATTTGTGAAGGTTTAATTTCTGCATTTTCAGGAAGTTCAACTAATGTCTTGAGTTTCACTCAGGCATAAACAAACTTGCGTTTTTTCCTTCCCAATCACCAACAAATTTGTAGGGAACAAATCGCGCGAACATTTCTTCCTTATACCAATTAAGCTTTCGCGTGAGGGTAACTACTTCACGGTGTTTCGGATTTTTGTAGGCATAATCCATCATCTCTTGTTGCGTTTTCCAGATGCTAAGGGTGGCTTGCTGAATGAGTGGCCACTCGCCAACACCAATGGATAAAACAAGTCCTTCATAACCTTCTAGGCTTTGACTTACTGAACCAACGCGACTCCAAAAAGACAATAGTTTTCTGAATCGAATTCGTGCTCTGGTCAAAACA
>JBIKZA010000093.1:0-4933 GCA_044354975.1 Flavobacteriales bacterium | reverse complement strand
CTGCCGAGTTCGAATACATTCCAAGAATTAAGTGGGGCAAGCAAGCTACACAGTTGTTGGTTCAGAAAATGAATCGCCATCAAAATCATTTGGTGTACGAATTAACTTTTCCTCTTCGCGCTGAAGGAATGGATACTTGGGCAACATCGGTATTGATGGAAGAGAAATCGGAAACGTACATAGACGTGAACGACAACATTCAATTTTTATCGGGTGGAAATTGTATGATCTACACCAGCGAGAAAAGTGGTTACGCGCATTTGTATCAGATCGACTTGGGAACGAAAGTAGAGAAAGCGTTAACCAGCGGAAATTGGGAAATCCTTGATTTTTATGGCATCGATGAAAAAGCTGGAAACATTTACTTCAGCTCTACGCGTGCTGCACAGGTGAACTACAACAAGCGCAT
Organism: Flavobacteriales bacterium; assembly: GCA_044354975.1. Classification (GTDB taxonomy): domain Bacteria; phylum Bacteroidota; class Bacteroidia; order Flavobacteriales_D; family Sanyastnellaceae; genus CAIZGX01. The sequence continues at coordinate 4,524 of JBIKZA010000093.1, read as the reverse complement.
GAGCAGCTCGCTTGATGCCACTTCAAAATATGTTTACTGTGTGAATTTGAAAAAGAACTCGTGGAAGTGTTTGACTTCTGACGATGGAACCAACGAGGCTGCGTTTAGCAAAGGATTGAAATACTTCTTGCATACCTACAGCAACGCCAACACCCCTTCTACTTTTTGCATTCGCGACAATCAAGGAGCAATCAAGCGCTCACTTATTTCCAATGAAAATTTGGTGAATAAATTGGCGCAATACAATTGTGTGAAGAAGGAATTTTTCTCGTTTAAGAATTCTACGGATATCGATTTGAATTGCTGGATGATGAAGCCTGCGAACTTCGACCCGAATAAAAAATATCCTGTGCTTGTTGCCATCTACGGCGGTCCTGGAAGCAACACCGTTCTTGACTCTTACGGCGGAAAGAACTACATGTGGTACCAATTGCTTTGTCAGGAAGGACACATTGTCATGAGCTGCGATCCTCGCGGAACACAATTCCGTGGCAAAGATTTCAAGCATTCTACCTATATGAATTTGGGTGGAAATGAAACGCAAGACTTTATAGATTTCGCGAAATACCTGGGACAGCAATCTTACATAGACGCAGCGCGCATTGGTATGCAAGGCTGGAGCTACGGCGGATACATGACTTCGTTGTGCATGACCAAAGGAGCAGATTATTACAAGACTGGAATTGCAGTTGCTCCTGTTACGAATTGGAAATTTTACGACAGCGTTTATACTGAAAGATACTTGCGCACACCGCAAGAGAATTCAGGCGGATATGAGAACAACTCTCCAATCAACTTCGCGAAGCAATTGAAAGGAAACTATTTGTTGGTTCATGGAAGTGCAGACGATAATGTGCATTTTCAAAATACTATGGATATGGTAAGCGCATTGGTTGCGGCGAATAAGCCATTCGACTTGTTTGTTTATCCGAATAAAGATCACGGTATTTACGGAGGAAACACGCGCTTGCATTTGTTCAGCAAGATGACGAACTTCTTGAAAGAAAATTTGTGATGAAAAAACTTCTGTTCACGTTGTCTGCTGTTTGCTTTGGTCTTTTGGCCACTGCACAAGAGCGTTGGCAAGTGCATGGAAGCGTTCATTATGGATTTGTGGTTCCTCACAACTCGCTTATGGAACCGCTTGTTACTGCGCACAGCCCAAGTGCCAGTATTCGCTTGGTGAAACGAAGCGTTGGTAAATTGTATTCAAAGCCATACGGAAAGCCTTATCAAGGTGTCGATTTCACTTACATTAACACAGGTAACAACACCCAGCTCGGAAAGCAATTCTCTCTGAATTTCTGGAATCAGTTTCCTGTAAACCGAAAAATATTCGGAGCACCTACCCTCGACAAAAAATTCCTTCACTTGGGAATTGGTTTGGGGTACACCACTAAGATTTGGGATTTGCAGACAAACTATCAAGCACCTGTTTTGGGCTCGCATGTGAATGCGGTGCTAAGCATTGGCTTTGAGCAGCAGGTGTATGCTTCGAAATTCCTTCAATATAAAATGGGCGTTCGCATCACGCATTTCTCGAACGGAGCATTTCAGCTTCCGAACTTAGGAACCAATACACTCGCGCTCACTCTTGGCGTTCAGCCAAAGCCTGTCGCTCCGATCAAGCACAAAGACGGTGAGCATGAAATTCTTTTGTTGCGCTTTTTAAGCAAATACAACCACAGTCTTTCTTACACGCAAGGATGGAAAGAAGTCATGCAGCCATACGGAAAGAAATATCCCATTTATCTGTTGAGTGCGGGGTGGGATCGCAGAACTTCGAGCGTGAAGCATTCTTTTGGATTAACAGCTGATCTCATGTTCAACAGTTCATTAATTCCGTTAATGGAAAACAGAGACGGTATGAAACCGAATAATCGTTCGGTTTTTCAATTGGGAGTAGGACCTACTTTTTGTCAGAATTTCGGCAATACACAATTACGCATTGTACAAGGCATTTACCTTCGCGACAAATGGTCTGAAACAACGCCGGTATATCAGCGTGTGATTATTCGTCACGCGCCGAAGGACAAGCATTGGTTCATTCAATTCGGATTAAAAACTCATTTTGCAAAAGCAGATTACGGTGAAATTGGATTTGGCTATCGTCTATAAGCTAGGCCTGATGGGCCTTGTGCTGACTTTTTGTTCGTGCAACAAAGAGAACGCTCCCGATTGCTTTAAAACGGCGGGAGAAGTTCAAACAGAGACGAGAGATCTCGGAAGTTTTTCTAAGTTGGAATTGAATAGCAATTTGAAATACGAATTGATCGACACGAATTTTTGTGGAATTGAAATCACGGGGCCACAAAATTTACTTCCGAAAATAGACGCACAACTTTCGAATGGTATTTTGAAAGTTGAAAACAAAAACACGTGTAATTTTCTTCGTTCGTTTGAGCGCACGATTACAGTGAAATTGTATTTCGATTCATTGACCAACATTCAAAATTTCAGCACGGGAAGTATTGTTTCATTGAATGAATTGAAAGGACGTAAGATTGTGCTAGAGAACAGGCATGCGAATGGAAAGGTAGAGTTACACTTGAATTGTGACACTGTCTATTGCGGCTCTCCAGCAGGTGTAAATGATACGTACTTATATGGCAACGTAAACGTCGCAGAACTATATTCAGATGCCTACGGAATCATTCATGCTGAATCGTTAATTGCGAATCAGGTTTACATTAACAACGCATCACTTCAACCGTTATACGCTAATGCAACGAGCTATGCTTTTGTGCGCATCGACGATTCAGGAAACGTTATTCTGAAACAGACACCTTTTCTTTACGATCTTGATCGTAACGGCAGTGGTGAATTAATTTTCGAGTAAATCAGTAACGTGCTGAGGCGCTTTGCAAGGGCGTCCGGATTCTTTGTCTACAAACACTAATTCTACCTCTGCTGTATTCAATAAAATTTCGTTACGATACGTTTCGAAAGAGAACAAAATTCGTGTTCCACTGAACTGTGTAATTCGTGTTTGAATTTCAACAAGATCATCGTAATGCGCCGGAGCCTTGTAGTGTATGTTGAAGGTTCTAACTGGAAGAATAATTCCTTCGTCTTCGAGGTCTTTGTAGACGATACCTAACTCGCGCAACGCCTCTACCCTAGCCACTTCGAAATAAGCCGCGTAATGACCGTAATACAAATAGCCCATGCGGTCCGTTTCAGAATATCTTACAGTAAATTTGGAATGAAAGATGCGCTCTTGAATTTTCATACCAACAAAGAAATTATTTATTCTTCTTGTTACGATTTACCTTCTTGGAATCTTTCGAACAATCTTTCAAACAAAGAGCCTATACCGATACGCCAAAAATTTTCATAAGTCAATAGGCAAAGGAGTTTTTTTTTCACTTTTTTTACATTTCTTTTGTAATCCGAGAAACGCAAAGCATATTTGTTTTTTACCGGCACCTAAACAGACGATTAACCTTTTTTATACGCAGTGTTATTATGACTAATGATTTCAATCAAGTTTGGCAGAATTGTTTAAATATAATTAAAGACAATGTAAGTCCGCAAGGATTCAAGACTTGGTTCGAACCGATTAAACCCGTTAAACTTGAAAACAAAGTTTTAACGATTCAAGTTCCTTCTCAGTTTTTCTACGAGTGGTTGGAAGAGCACTACGTGACTCTTTTGAAAAAAATCATTCGCAAAGAATTAGGAACTGAAGGACGCCTAGAGTATTCCATTATTATGGAAAACAATCAGGCTTCGAACGCTCCATACACCATTAAAGTTCCAACTAGCAATCGCAAGGCGGTTAAAAACGCTCCTGTTGCTATGCCATTGGATCTTGACGATGTTCCAATTAAGAATCCGTTTATTATTCCTGGTCTTCGCAAGTTGAACATTGATTCTAACTTGAATCCGAATTACTCATTCGAGAATTTCGTTGAAGGCGATTGCAATCGTTTAGCTCGCAGTGCGGGTTATGCAGTAGCAAACAAACCTGGAGGAACAGCTTTCAACCCATTGTTGGTATACGGAAGCACTGGCTACGGTAAGTCTCACTTGGCTCACGCTATTGGATTAGAGATTAAGAACAAGTATCCTGAGAAAACAGTATTGTACGTAAACAGTGAAACGTTTACTCACCAATTTATAGATGCGGTTAAGAACGGAACCATTAACGACTTTTCACACTTCTATCAGATGATGGATGTGTTAATCATTGACGACGTTCATTTCTTTGCTGGAAAGGAGAAGACACAAGATGTATTTTTCCACATCTTCAACCACCTTCACCAAACAGGAAAGCAAATCATTTTAACAAGTGACAAGCCACCGGTTGAATTGCAAGGCATGGAGCAACGTTTGTTGTCTCGCTTCAAGTGGGGATTGAGTGCAGATTTGCAATGTCCATCTTTGGAAACCCGCATTGCTATTCTTCGCAAGAAGATGTATGCAGATGGAATTGATCTTCCAGACGAGGTTGTTGAGTACTTGGCGTACAGCATTACCACGAACATTCGCGAACTAGAAGGAGCTTTGATCTCTTTGATT
>JBIKZA010000011.1:0-50768 GCA_044354975.1 Flavobacteriales bacterium | reverse complement strand
CTTGGGCTCTACGTTTATTCGTGAAGGTGTGAAGTTAGACAACCTCATTCAAGTTGCGCACAACGTTGAAATTGGAAAGAATACCGTCATTGCTGCTTTAACCGGAATAGCGGGAAGCACCAAGATAGGTGAGAACTGTATGATAGGCGGACAGGTAGGTATTGCAGGACATTTGACCATTGCGAACGGTGTGAAAATCGCAGCGCAAACAGGAATCAGTGCTTCGGTATTGAAAGAGAATGTTGTTCTTCAAGGAACACCTGCGGTGGATACCATGGACTTCAAAAAATCGTATATCATTCATCGTCGATTACCGCAATTGCTCGAGCGCATCGAGCGACTTGAAAAAGGGCAGAAGTAATGTTATTGCTTCCTTATCTCAAACATTTACTTTTTGCGAAAGGGCCGCACGGTGTTCACTCACCGTTTGTTTTCAAACTTATAACCGATGTGCTGAAGCAGCAGCGTCCTGCCGTTTGGCAACCCATTGAAAAAGCACGCAGAGCGCTCCTTGCCAACGATACAGTTTACGCAGTGAAAGATTTCGGTGCGGGAAGCAAAGGCCTTCAGACTACTCGAACCTATTCGCGTTCTGTTGCTTCCAGTGCCATGCCGAAGAAAAAAGGAGAGGCGCTGCATTTGCTGGTTGAACACCTACAGCCTTCCGGGCTGTTGGAAATAGGAACGCATTTCGGAATAGGCACACTCTATTTGTCAGAGGCCCTTCATTCCACCAAAAAAATAAAAACACTGGAAGGTGATCCCACCCATGCGGCTGAAGCGCGCTCTCTTTTTCTTTCCTTCCAGAAAAATAATATTGAAGTGGTTGAAGGGAATTTCAACGACACCCTTCCAACTACTCTGAATGCCTTTCCAGAAATGGAATTGGTTTATGTAGATGGAAACCATACGGAAGAGGCAACGCTGCGTTATTTCGAGATGCTCCTTCAACATAAAAATATCACGTGCATTGTCTTCGACGACATCTATTGGAGCAAAGGAATGATGCGCGCATGGAAGAAAATCTGTTCCGATTCACGCATTGAATTGAGCCTCGATTTTTATTGGTTCGGAGTCATTTTTCTGAATGGAAGAATGCGCAAGGAACACTTCAGTTTGTATCTACCCCGCTGAATTGTCGCGCTGTTAAGAGTGCGTGTCAGAAAATGCTGACAATTCTGTCATATTTCACCTCTGATTTCTCAATGGCATATTGGTTGAAATGCGGGGTGAAACAAATTGAAAATTTAAGAACATGAGTAAAATAATAGGCATTGACCTCGGTACCACGAATTCGTGTGTATCTGTGATGGAAGGAAACGAGCCCGTGGTAATCGCGAACAGCGAAGGAAAGCGCACCACGCCTTCTATTGTTGCTTTCATTGAAGGTGGTGAGCGTAAAGTAGGAGATCCTGCAAAGCGTCAAGCCATTACGAATCCAACAAAGACAATTTCAAGTATCAAACGTTTCATGGGATCATCATTCGCTGAAACGGAAAAAGAAGCGACCCGTATGCCTTACACAGTAGTGAAGGGCGACAACAACACGCCTCGTGTGAAAATCGACGATCGTACGTATACCCCACAAGAAATTTCAGCCATGATTCTGCAAAAGATGAAGAAGACTGCTGAAGATTATTTGGGTCAAGAAGTAACCGAAGCGGTTATTACCGTTCCTGCATACTTTAACGATGCGCAACGTCAGGCTACGAAAGAAGCGGGCGAGATCGCTGGATTAACCGTGAAGCGTATCATTAACGAGCCAACTGCAGCGGCATTGGCATACGGACTAGACAAGAAGTCTCAAGAGATGAAGATCGTCGTGTTCGACTGTGGTGGTGGAACGCATGACGTGTCTTGTCTTGAGTTAGGTGATGGTGTATTTGAAGTATTGTCTACGGACGGAGATACACACTTGGGTGGAGATGACTTCGACCAAGTAATCATTGACTGGTTGGTTCAAGAATTCAAAAATGAAAATGGAAATTTAGATCTTTCGAAAGATCCAATGGCTCTTCAACGTTTGAAGGAAGGAGCTGAGAAAGCGAAGATTGAATTGTCGAGTTCTACAACGACAGAAATTAACTTGCCATACATCATGCCTGTTGACGGAATACCAAAGCACTTGGTGAAGTCCTTAACACGTGCGAAGTTCGAGCAGTTAGCAGATTCATTGATCCGCAGAACTATTGCTCCTTGCGAAAGCGCATTGAAGAACGCAGGATTGTCTGTGAACGACATCAACGAAATTATCTTAGTTGGAGGATCAACACGTATCCCAGCTATTCAAGATGCGGTGAAGAAGTTCTTCGGAAAAGATCCGAGCAAAGGAGTAAATCCTGATGAAGTTGTTGCTATTGGAGCTGCAATTCAAGGAGGTGTATTAACCGGAGAAGTGAAAGATGTATTGTTGTTAGACGTTACACCACTTTCATTGGGAATTGAAACGATGGGCGGTGTATTCACGAAGTTGATTGATGCAAACACTACGATTCCTACGAAGAAGTCTGAAGTTTTCTCAACGGCGAGTGATAACCAACCAAGCGTAGAGATTCACGTGTTACAAGGTGAGCGCGCAATGGCGAAGGACAACCGCACAATTGGAAGATTCCACTTAGACGGATTGCCACCAGCTCAGAGAGGGGTTCCACAAGTAGAAGTAATCTTCGACATTGATGCGAACGGAATCATTAACGTTTCTGCACTTGACAAAGCAACCAACAAATTGCAAAGTATCCGAATCGAAGCTTCTAGCGGATTAAGCAAAGAAGACATTGAGAAGATGAAGAAAGAAGCAGAGATGAATGCAGATTCAGATCGCAAGGCGAAAGAAGAAGCAGACATTGTAAATCAAGCCGATTCATTGATTTTCCAAGTGGAAAAGCAATTGAAAGATTTCGGAGATAAACTTCCTGCAGATAAGAAAACAGAGATCGAAGCATCTTTGGAAGAGTTGAAGAAAGCACACGCAGAAAAGAACCTAGACACCATTAAAGCGTCTATGGACAAATTGAATGCAGTGTTCCAAGCAGCTAGTGCAGACATGTACAACAACGCTGGCGGAGCAGCAGATGCAGGTGCTGGAGAGCAACAAGCAGGAGGCAACGACGGTGAAGTAACCGATGTTGACTTTGAAGAAGTAAAAGACGAGAAGAAGTAATTCTGAATCGAAGAAAATAAAAAGGGCCTTGTTTCAAGGCCCTTTTTTTATTCAGATAGATTTATGTACCTTTAGACACCTTAAATCGACCCATCGTGAAATTATATTATTCAATTGTAATTGTAATTCTTTTGAGTTTGTCTTTTGACTTAAAGGCTCAAAACTATAATATGTCGAATACCACGGTTAATATTTCTTGTGGTTCCGTGATTAATTTTTATGATTCGGGAGGCCCATCGTCGAGTTATTCTACTAACGCAAATTTGACAATGGTTTTTTGCGCCACCCCAGGCCAAAATATATTTGCTCAGTTTAGTTCGTTTAATATCGAAAATAATTGGGATTTCCTATACATATACAATGGCCCTAGCACGGCATCGCCCTTAGTTGGCTCATATACCGGTAGTGTTTCTCCTGGCACGTTTTCAGGAGCTTCCAATTGTTTAACATTTGTATTTGTTTCAGACTATAGTATCAATTTATCGGGTTGGACAGCATTGGTTGGATGCGGTACACCGCCCCCGCCCCCGCCGCCAGCTTCTGGATTATGCTCGGGAGCCCAGCCGTTCTGCACGGGAACGACTTATACCTTCCCGGGAGCTCAAAATACAACCGCTCAAGCAGGTGTTAATTATGGTTGTCTTATTATTGCCCCGAATCCGGCTTGGTACTATATGCAAATTCAGAACGGAGGTCCGCTTGCAATTTCCATGGCAAGCACTGCCGGGGTTGACGTGGACTATGCCTTGTGGGGACCTTTTTCAACCTTGACCAATGTTTGCACTCAACTTACCGGAACGCCTTTGAGTTGTTCGTTTTCTGAGGCCTCCTCGGAAACGGCAAATATTGCAAATGCTATAGCCGGGCAATATTATGTCATGGTAATTACAAATTTTTCAAATATGCCCACGAACATAACGTTCAGCCAAAGTGGGGGAACCGCTACTACGAATTGCAATATTCTTTGTAATATGACCGCTTTTACTGCTGTCCCAGGGGCTTGCATTCCGGCTTCAAATACTTATAATGTTACCGGTTCTATAACATTCACTAATCCACCCACTAGCGGCACTTTAACGGTAACTTCTTCCTGCGGAGTCTCAACAACAATTCCCGGACCATGGGTGAGTCCATTGTCATATACTCTTACCGGACTCCCTTCGAATGGATTGCCCTGCACATTATCAGCCTCGTTTTCGGCGGATAATCTTTGTAATTTGAATCAAAACATTACTGCACCAGCATCTTGTCTTCCCCAGTGCACGGTTTCCGCATCGAACAGCGGCACTGCTTGCGCTGGAAATTCTGTTTCACTAAATGCGAGCGCTGTTAGTGGTGCCACTGGTTATACTTGGACAGGCCCGAATGGTTATTCTTCAACAGGACAAAACGTTGTCTTGAGCGGCACGACGGGGTTAATGTCCGGCACCTACACGGTTACCGCTACTGGTCTTGCAACTTGTTCATCTACAACAACGGTTAATATAACAGCGCTTCCTGTTCTTTCTCCTGTCTCGAATGTTGTCGCTTGCTCAGGTAACTTGGTGAGTATACCTTCGTTTAATGTTACTCCTTCAAATGCGACTGTTGATTGGACGAACTCCAATGCCTCAATTGGATTGTCGGGGTCGGGTGTAGGAAATATTTTACCATTTATTGCTTCTTCTCAAGGATTGAGTTCGTTGGGAAACATAACATTACTTCCGACATATAACGGCTGCTCAGGCGTACCAATAAATTTTAGTGTAACCGTTAACACAACTCCAAGTTCTAGTGCTTTAAACAATATTTCTTTGTGCGAGGGTAGCACAATTCAGGCTATAAATTTTACAACTAATCCGAATGCGTCAGTTAATTGGAGTAATTCAAATCCTGGAATAGGCATAGCAGCCACTGGAATTGGAAACATTGCTTCATTTAACGCCACTGCCGGAAGTGCCACCATCTCATACACCCCAACTTTAAATGGGTGTACTGGCAATTCTCAATCCTTTGAAATTTTTGCAGAGGTCCTTCCACAAATATTTTTAACGGCACCTTCAATGGTCTGTCAGAACGTCCCGCCATTAACAGTTGGAGTGAATGTTCTAGGGGGAACGTGGAGTGGAGTTGCTAATTCATCCGGTATAATTGATCCGGGTGCCTTGCCTATTGGTGTTTCTGATTATACATATAATTATTCCACAGCGAATTGTGCATCTGTAATATCAGAAACGATAGAAATTATTCCATTTCCTCAGATCACAGGAAATTTATTCGTTTGCGTAAATACAGCAGTGAATCTTACGGCATCTCCTCTCGGCGGTGTCTGGTCTGGTGCAGTTGCAGATGCAAGCGGTACTTTTAATCAAAGTACTTCAGGAACATATTCTGTTTCATACTCAGACATAACGAATACATGCACCACATCTGCGGAAGTAATCGTTCAGAATGAACCGGCGCTCAATTTGAATTGCCCATCATTTGTATGCAACACAGATGCGCAAATCAATTTTAATCCATCACCTGCTGGCGGTGTTTGGTCGGGCACGGGAATCAGTTCATCAGGGGTCTATACTCCAGCGCAAGGGTCCAATCCCACAGTGGCAACATATACCTATTCTAATGGTGTTTGCACAGTTACAGAGTCAAGTTCGATAGATGTATTCACAACACCAATAATAGTGTTGAATAACCCAGTCGGAATCTGCGTCAATAATACAACTACTGCATTGAGTGCATCTCCAATTGGAGGAACATGGACTGTTAATGGGAACGCATCTTTGGCAAATGGAGTGCTTGTCCCGAACGGCCCAGAAACCTTAACCTTAATTTATTCAATAGCTGGTCAGTGCCCATCTTCAGCGAATCAAACCATGCAGATATATGCACTACCAACTATTGATGCAGGCTCTGACATGGCACACTGTCCAGGACAATCCGCAGGTTTAACGGCGACTGGAGGTAATACGTATCAATGGTCTCCTTCAACCGGTTTGAATACAATCACAGGATCGTCCGTTGTAGCATCAGTATCGACACAAACGAATTATACGGTTGTTGGAACGGATGCGAATGGATGTGTTAATTCAGATCAGGTTATTGTTTCTGTTTTGCCTAATCCGACAGTCACTATTTCAGGAGATAATCTTATTTGCGAGGGAGAATCGAGTGACTTGACAGCAGTAGGAGCAGTTGGATATACGTGGCAACCTGATTTAAATATTGGCAGTATCTCTAATGTATCTCCGAATTCTACCACTACGTATACAGTGTTGGGCACAGATGTGAATGGCTGCAGTAGTACTGCATCTTTTACTGTTAATGTTGAGAGTATTAATGCTTCACCGAGTTTAATTAATTCGAATGACGGGAATGACTTTACTTGGGAATTTAGCGCGGGTTCTTCAGGTGTTAATGAAACCTATGTTTGGAATCCAGGTGACGGAAGTGCAGATATTCAAACCAATGTTGAACTTACAAATTATTCATACTTATCGGATATTTTAGGCACAGTAACCCTTAACATCAGCACAGATGCATGCAGTGAAGATTTTGTGTTTCCAATTGTTATTTCCACGTTAGAATTAATTTATCCAAATATTGTAACAGCAGACGGTGATGGTATTAATGATGATTTCCGTTTGTTGAATTCGAATACAGCAGTGGTGCAAGCTTTTGAAAATTTCTCATGTAAAATATTCAGCCGCTGGGGTCAAGAGCTGGGGGAATTCAATGACTTATTGGGCTTCTGGGACCCTTCTGATTTTAATACTGGAACTTATTTTTACATTGTTGAATACGAAAAAATTGGAGGCAATGAGACGTTCAAATATGAGGGTTCTTTTTATTTGAAACGTTGACCAATCCATTGAAGGAATAATTGATTGGGTTGGGTTGGAAAAATAATTTCTACTTTTTGAATGGTAGGTTGTTCTAAATTGCTCTTCAATGTTGTTTCGAATTCAATTCTGTTTCTGATAAAACGGATATTTGATTCGGTAGTATTTTCTAATAAAAACTGTACGTTTTTAGAAACACTTATTCCATCAATGTCTATTAATTCATCGCCATACCACAATCCAGCTAAATCGGCTGCCGAGTTTGGGCAGACGGAGTTAACAATTGATTTATCGTTCATTATATCTACACTAAAACCGAACAAACGTTCGGTAGCAATAGCTGAAGGAGACCAAACCAATTCAACGCCAATTTTTTGAAAAGCTTTTTCGAGATAGTCTGTATAGTCTATTGCGCTTTCAGCAATATTCTCTTTGAATTCATTTGCGTTTGAAAGCCCTGAATCCTCAAGTGTTTTCCAATAGTCTTCAACGGAGTATCCGATATTTTTTTTCGCGAATTGCTGGTACATCTGATGCATGACATCGTCCATGGATTTTTGTCCATTTGTCGCAGCAATCAATTCAATATCGAGAATCATAGAGAGCAAAGCGCCTTCGTTGTAGATGGAAACTTTTCTCCAAGGAACACCTGGAGTGTATCCGTCTAGCCACGTATCGACGCTACTGTCGGCAACGCTATAAGAGTATCTTCCGTAGTTGCGGTGGTGCGTATTCAGCCATTTTTCCAACGATAGTTTCCAAAGGTCGTTGTTCCATATGCCGCTTCTGCGTAAGCATAGATCGCCGTAGTAAGTGGTAACACCTTCATCGACGTATCCGAGCTGCGTGTAATTTTCTTTGGTGAAATCGTAGGGCGTCATTTCAACCGGACGCAATGTTTTGACGTTCCAGGTGTGAAAGAGTTCGTGGCTGCAGATGGCGAGTATTTCGTTGTACTTCTCTTCACGATCGAAGTTTTCGCCGTGGCCCATGACAATCACAGTGCTAGTATTGTGCTCTACTCCATGATGCATGAAATACGGTGTGAAGTGAAGTAGATAGCGATATTTTGAAACAGGAAATTCTCCGAAAATATTCAGTTGAAGTTGTGTGTAAACGAGCACGTCGTTCCAGAATCGTTCGAAATTCAAATTCGTAATTCCGAAGATATTGGCGTAGAAGTGAACGTCATTAATTTCTTGAGAAAGCACCTCTATGTTGCGAGAAGCAACAAAAGGTGAATCGGCAAGTTCGTCGAAGTTTTGTGCGAAGAGTTTGTTTCCTTCGTGCGGCAATCCGCAAGAGAGGTGCGCGTAAGAGTCTAGAATTTCAACGGTGTATTTTTCATCTGCTCTTCCTGGTAAAAAAGGAATGCAGTTCACCGGATTCACATAGAGCATTTGGCTGTTAACGTATGTGCTTCCAGCGTTCAGTTCAGCTGCGCAATAGAAATATTCAAAGGTTATTTGCTCCTCGTTTCCGCATGCAATCTGCCATTGATCTTTCGCTATTTTATGTGTTGAAATTTTTTCGTTGGATGTATTGAAGGCTTTCACATGAGAAATGTTCTTTGCGAAATTCCCCATCTCATATCGTCCGGGACGCCACGAAGACAATTGAACGATTTGATTGTTTGAAGAGCTTAAAAAAGTCATTCGCACCTTCACCATTTTTCTGTGAACGTGCGGCGTGCTTAACGAAATATGAATCATTATTTAGTTGGTCTGAGGAAGCTAATGATTGGGTTTCCTGTGCAAGCGTTTGGAAAACCAATGCGCAAATAGCTACATACGGTTGGGGCAATGTCGGTAATGGAATGGGCAGCGTAATTGGTGGAGGCCGTAACATTTTTTCCGTATAAAATAAAAGGAACCTGTGTGTCGTAACTATACGGAGAACCATGTGTGGTGCCTTGTCTAGAGTATTCCATATAGCCAGGTTCAAGAACATATATCACATCGCCAGAAAGTGCGGGAAGGAATCCGAGTTGCACTTTTTGTCCCAATTCGGCTGTGTAATTTTCTTGGGTTAGGTCGCAGCTGGCAAAAGCTTTAGTAACGTGCTCTTGTTCTTCAGCCCATTTTGCAAGGGTGCGTTGCATGTCGTCTAACTTCATGTTCTTCTCCCGAACGAGCGTTCGGTTGATGAACAAATTCAAATTACTTTCATTCAAAATCCAGTTGCCTTGTCCGTATTTTGAATTCATAAACAGTTCTGCTTGCTCTTCGAAATTGTCGGAAGACCAATATCCGGCAGAGGCATTTGACTTCTGCATAAGGCTTGGTGTAGGCGCTCCGCCGTGGTCAGAGCTCAGGAAGATGAGGTAGTTGTCTTTCCCGAAACGTTTGTCGAGTTCGTTTAAAAGTCTTTCTAATTCACGGTCGAGGCGAATGTAGGTGTCTTGCAATTCTTTGGAATGAATTCCGAATTGATGTCCAACGTAGTCGGTAGAAGAAAAGCTTAGGCACAACATGTCGGTTGTGTTATTCTTTCCCAGTTGTTCTCCGTCTATAGCGGCCAAAGCGAAGTCCAGTGTAAGCGAATTTCCCATAGGCACACCTTTCAGGATTTCGTATCCACCGTTGTATTTTTTCAGGGTGTCAATGTTGTAAGGAAACACAGGACGAAGGAGCGGTTTGAAGGGCATTTCGTAAGCGTTGTTGTCTTCAATGCTCTCGGTGTAATTATCTTCAGGCAGGAGGAGATTCCAGGTTGAAGTGGCATAGGCCTTTGCTTTTCCGTTGGCGTTGAAGTCGCTTACCCATTTAGGAAGTTCGCGCATGTACCAGGAGCTTGTGGCCCACGCGCCTTCTTCTCCGCCTACAAACCAATAGGCTGCATTGGCGGTTCTTCCGGCAGGGAGTATAGCGCCGCGATCTTTGAGCGAGATGCCAATGACTTTTGATTTTCCTGCGGTGAAGATTTTTAGTTCATCGCCGATTGTGCTTGACTTTAAGTAGTGTGGCGACATCTTTCCAGCCGCTGAGGATGTACCTACTCCGTTTACCAAAGAGTCTGCTGAGCAGTAGGTCATTCGGTTATATTTTCTTTCGAACCAATCGTTCGCAACAATTCCGTTGTGTGCCGGAGTTGTGCCTGTGAAAATGGCAGCGTGTCCAGGCCCGGTGTATGTGGGCATGTAGTTGTAGTGAAGATTACGTGCGTATGAACCGTTACGAACAAGGCGTTTGAATCCGCCTTCGCTGTAGTCGTTCCAGAACCGGTCGATGTAGTCGTTGCGCATCTGATCAACGTTAATTCCGATTACGATCGGTGGAAGTTGTTGGTCGGAAGGAGAAGTTGTTTTCTTCTGTCCGAAAGCTGAGAAGCTAATGAGTACGAGTAATAAAGAAGTAAATCTGCTCATGGTACAAATGTACCTCTGAATTAATTTACTTTTACTTTATGGAAAAGCACATTCTTTTGGTGGGCATGCCCGGTTGTGGGAAGAGTACCAAGGCGAAGGGTATGGCTCAGGAGAGAGGTGTGTCGTGTTACGAGATAGATGAGTTGTTGGAGTTGAAGTGGGGAAGGAGTATTGCTGAATTTGTGGAAGAGCAAGGTTGGGAAAAATTTCGTGAGGAAGAATTTTCTATGGTGAAATCTATTGTGAATGAACCAATCGGAATTATTTCAGCTGGAGCAGGTTTTTTCACTACTGATGAGAAAGTTGAATTCTCTTTGAATCATTTTGAAGTTTGGTATTTGGAAGTGTCTATTGATGAGTTGTTCAAGAGACTCAACACGCCAGCCGAGCGCGCGAAGCGTCCGCTTTTGAGTGAAGGGGATTTACGTTCAAAGTTGGAAGCGATTTTAGCGGAGAGGGAAAGGTTTTACTCCTTCGGATCAATTCTTCGAATCAAACTTTCTGATTAATCTGCGCTCGCTCTGCGAGCGGCATCCGAGCTGAGATTAGTCCTTTTTCCTTAAGCAATTGAAATCATTTGAATTTTTATCCCCCAGCTCTGCTGGGGGCATTTCGAATGTCGCCCTGAGGGGCTCGGGAACTTTGTTATTGGAAAACCTTCGGTTTTATTCCTCCCGATAGCTATCAGGATTCGTAATACCTGTTTGGTAATTCCTATTTTATAATTGGAACTTTGTTATTCAAATCGTTGAGGAGCTTCGCGAAGCTTTAACTTATTTGCTGTGCACTTAACGTATTAATAATGCAGTTTATGATAATAATTTACGATTGTTGACTTACTTTTATTTATATTATCAATTTTACCTATATTTTTTCGCGAAAAAAGCGGGTAAGATAATCCGAAATTAAGGTTGTGAAAATAATAAAAGCCGGTCAACGAAATGTGTAGAGGAACTATTTTGTTAAGGGAAATTATATCTTTCAAGTAGGTTAAATTAATTAAAAACAATTTCAAATAGCGATCCTCATAAATTAAAACGAAATCAAATGAAAAAGTTACTCCCGATATTTTTGCTCTCTTTATTATCATTCGACGTTTTTGCTTCAGATGATCCAATTAAAAGTTACTACATCGTTGTTGAGGCTCATGGTCTAATGTGTCCTTTTTTAAGTCCAATGGTGGTTGATAAAATTAATAGTTGGTCACCTTTGGAATGCACTAGAATCGTGGAGGAATATGCCTTACGTGTACGCTTGTTAGGTTCAGACGGACATATTGCCAAGGACATTGAAAACATTATGGTTCAAATTGGATACGAAAGGGATAAAATACATATTACAGAAACTATTGAGCAATGAAGAAAGCAATCTTTATTTTTTTGTCGCTAATGTGTTTTTTGAGTTTTGTCGGTCTGGGACAGAATAATACCTTCTATAGAAAGTATAACCTTTCAGGAATGAACGGGGGGTTGACGTTACAACCAACTTCCGATGGCGGCTTCGTGGCTGCTGGTCAGCATGAAGGAAACGGAAGTGCTGGGGGCTGCGACATTTATGTTTACAGGGTGGATGAATGCGGTAACCGCTTGTGGTTTAAGATTATTGGGGGTGGAGAGGCAGATGGCGCAAAATCCATTCAAGAACTAACAAATGGAGATTTCTTAATTTCTGGTCATTATGACGGATCAACAGGTTTTGTCTCGAAGTTAGATCAGAATGGTAATTTACTTTGGCTGAAAACTTATCCTGGTTTGGAATGGGTTTTTCATGCTGTTGAGGCAGCGAATGGGGATATAATTTGTGTTGCCAAGCAACCCAATTTGTCTTGTGTATTAATGAGGTTAGATGTGAACGGCAATGTTCTGTGGTCCAAGAACTTTAGCAATTTTGGCCAAATGCCCCTATATGTTCATGAGTTAACTACAGGTGAAATTGTGTTTTTGTCTACTTATAATGTCCCAGGTAAAGACATGGCTTTGGCTAAGACAGATGCTAATGGAACAATAATTTGGACAATGGCATATGGTGTGGGTTATTCCGATATCGATCATACAGCCTGGTCTTGCTCAGCGAATGTCAATGAGGCAAACAATACAATACTATTAACAACCCCTTCTCAAAATCAAGGTGGTCAAAGCGGAGATAATATTTTTGCTATTGAGGCATCCTTATCGAACGGAAGTATTATTTGGAGTAAATCATACGGAGGCCCCGGTTCCGATCAAAGCAGGGCAGTCATAGCCACCCCTCAAGGTTATGCCATTTGCGGAAACTCGGATAGTTATCCGGTAAATGCGGGGGCAAATAGCTCAGTGTCTGCAGGAATGTATGAGCGAAATATTCTATTGTTTCACATTGACTATGATGGAAATATTATTTGGTCAAGACAATATGGTGCTGAATCAAGAGATAAGGGAATAGGGGTTGGATTAGGTCTGGACGGAAGCTTCACAATTTCGGCTTATACGGCGAGTACTTTTTTCGGAAATGCCGATGGTAGTATGGATCCATTGTTTATTAAAACGGATAGCTTGGGCTTTGTCAATTGTCAAACAGCGGATTGTCCGCTGCAAATAGCGGATATTCAAGCAAACGCGAGTCCGATAGGTTCATCTAATGCGTTGTCTTTTTCAGCATCTATCAAATCTCCTGTATCAACTGATTTTGCGCCGAATGATATTTACCAATGTCAAGATTGTTACACCGTTCCTTTCTTTGGATTGAGCGACTCAATTGTTTGTGTTGGTGAAACAGTCTATTTGTATAATCTTACAACAGTTGGTTTAACATGTTTTCAGGAGTGGCAAATAAATGGGATTACGTTTAACGGGAATCTTGATACGATTGCTTATTCATTTCAGAACCCCGGTTTATATCACGTTTTGCTAAGTTCAACGTGTGGGGGAGCATCGGTTACTTATGATTTAGCGATTCGTGTAAGTGAAGTTGTTGCAACTGTTGATTTAACTTCAAATTATAATGGATATGGTGTGAGTTGTAATAGTTCAAGTGATGGTTCAATAGAAATATCAGCAACGGGTGGCTATTTTCCTTCGAATCAGAATTGGAATTATACATGGACACCTTCGAATGTTTCTGGTTCAAATCCAAGTCAGTTAACAGCGGGATCTTACAACTGCATTATCCAAGATGCTGTTGGTTGCACCGATTCATTACAAATTGTAATTTCCGAACCGCCTGTGGTCCAAGATTCATCTGTGGTTTCAACTAATTACAATGGTTTTGCTATTAGCTGTGCCGGAGGCAACGACGGAGGAATTGCGTTGGCTACAAATTTCCCAGTGGGAGGTGTCGCTCCTTATTCCTATTCGCTTATAAATGAGAACGGGAATACGATAACATCTCAAAACGGCACGTTTGCCAGCTTGCCTTCAGGAGTATATGAAATTCAAACAGTTGATTTAAATGGATGTTCGTCTTCCGTAGAACTCATGCTGAATGAGCCTGAAGTTCTACTTTGTGTGCCCATCATTTATCCAGATACGTGCTTATTCGATGTTGGTGCAATTCAATTTGCAGCATCTGGAGGTGTGCAGCCGTATCAATTTAGTTTGAATGGAAATCAATTGACGAATGTATTTTATATTGATAGTCTTTCACAAGGTGCCTATACTGTTTCAGTTCAAGATGGAAACAATTGTATTTCAGAGGAACAAATGGAAATTATTGGAATACTTTCTCCAGATTTATCAGGTGCCGAAAGTGATACAATTACATGTGGAAGAGAGTATGTTGGTCTGAGCCAATGGACAGATTTAAATTCAGATCCCACATTTATTTATTATTGGGAAGATTCACAAGGAGTTCAACTTGATAACGGTAACGACTATCCATCTATTAACACCCCGGGGAATTATTATCTGATTGCATCTAGGAATGATAACTTTTGCAGGGATACGCTATTAATTCAAATTTACTTGGACTCATCTATTTTTTTCGATATAGAAAAATTGCAAATTGCAAATGTGGTTACCCGCAACAGTGATAATCTTAATGATTGTTGGAATTTCTTTCACACTTCTATTTCACCTGAATCAATTGAAAGTTATATTGAGATTAGTTCAATATTGATTTATAATAGATGGGGCGATTTGCTCGTTGAAATGTCTGATTCCTTTTCAGTTTGTGATGAATTGAATTCATTAGCAGACGGAACATATTATTATATTATTAAAGCGAAATCGACTTGTGGTCCTGAACAAGAATATAGCCGAGCGAGTTGGTTTCTATTGAAGAGCGATTAATGTGACTCTCCTCACAACACCAACAAAATTCCTCCATTACCTTCGCTAAAAATTCAAAACAATGGATGTATTAGCAGCTTTAAAAAATGGAACGGCAACAATTGTTGATGTTCGATCAAGAGAAGAGTTTCAAAGTGGACATATAGCGGGTTCAATAAATATTCCGTTACAAGAAGTGCCAACGAAAGTAGAAGAGTTCAAGAACATGCCGAAGCCTTTGGTGCTCTGCTGCCTTTCGGGTGGAAGAAGCGGACAAGCAACCGGATACCTTCAACAACAAGGAGTAGAAGAGGTGTACAACGGTGGTGGTTGGATGGAAGTAAAGTCGTTGGTTTAATCTCACTATTGGGAAAATATAAATAGGAGTTATATTGCAGTATGAAAATACTTCAAACTGCAATCTTATTATTTGCTTTTGTTTTTTCAGCCAATGCTCAGAACAAGTGGGAAAGAAAATATGAGCGTGAGCGAGTGTTTGTCGAAAATAAAGGTCAGTTTTCCAAAGAGGAAAAAGTAATTGGAGAAAAAATTCTTTATGCCGCAGACTGGGGCAGCACACGAATTTTCTTTACGCCCCAAGGTTGGGTGTATTCGTTTTTAGAGGTTGAAAAAAACGAGAAGCATTCAGAGAAAAAGTCCATTCAAACCATTTCGGAATACAAAGAATCTGAAAAAGAAGATGCGAAGTTTTCTTTTCGAAACGATTTTGTGTCTGTTCATTTAGGTGAAGGAAATTGCAACTATGTGCCGTCTGAATTATGCGCCTTTTACAGCAATTATTCTATTGAATCAGACGGGATTTGCAAAGGCATTCAAGGTGCAAAGTGTTACGAAAAACTTCGAATAGAAAATGCTTGGTCGGGAGTCGATGTCGTCTTTACTGTTCATCCGGAAAGTGGCATCAAATACGCCTTCGAGCTGCGCGATGGGCGTAAGTCCGATCGCATTGAAATGACTTATTCGAAAGATGTGAATCTAATCGACGGAGCTGTTCATATTCCAACAGAATTTGGAGACATCATTGATCACGAGCCGTATTCCTTCGAAACACAATCGAAAAAATTTATTTCCTCTGGGTTCATTCAGAAGTCTTCGAATAAAATTGGATTTCAAATTTCAAACTACGATGAAAAGGTTCCAATAACCATAGACCCGTGGGTGCAAACTCCCACCTTTGCTTCGAATTGGGACTGTGTGTGGGAATGCGAAACCGATGCCGCTGGAAATGTATATGCCATTGGCGGCGTAATGCCCATGCAATTGCTGAAGTACAACAATGCTGGACTTTTGCAATGGACATACAACACCCCTTACGATACTTCTAACGTTTGGCTTGGAACTTTCGCGACAGATAATGCAGGTAATTCTTATGTCACTGCAGGCTCAACAGCTGCCATTCAAAAAATAAATACTACGGGTGGAATAGTTTGGAACAACCCCAATCCGGGTGGGTTGTTTTCAAGCGATGAATTTTGGAACATCAGTTTCAATTGCGATCAATCGAAATTAGTCTTGGGAGGAACCACCGGATTTGCAACAAATCTCTTAGCCGCTATTTTCGAAATAGATGTGGCAACTGGAAACGTTTTGAATACACAAACTGTTGCAAGCGGAAACGCCTTCAGTTTTCCGCCTACCATTCAAGAAGTGCGTTCCATAACTGCCAATCCGAATGGAAAATATTTTTGGCTAACCCAAGATACGTTGGGGGTTATTCATCAAAATTTCGATTTGTGTGGAAACAACAACAGCCTGTTGTACAAGGTTTCTTCTGGATATAATCTCGGGTATAAGTGTGAAGATTTTCGTGTGAACAATACCGGAATCATGGCCATTCGAGCCACCGATAGTTTTGTTTACACGCAGAATGGAACGCAAGTTCAAAAAAGAAATTTAACTACAGGCGCAGTATTAAATTCCGCGAATATTCCCGCAGGAAATGCAACCACAGCATTCGGTGATTTTGTCGTAAGTAACAGTGGACTGGCCATAGATGATTGCGGAAATGTATATGTTGGATCTACTAACGCCGTATTGAAATTCGATGCGAATTTGAATCAGCTAGCAACTTATCCAACGACATTCAAAGTATACGACGTGCATATTGGATTGAACGGAGATATTGTCGCTTGCGGAAGCACCGGAACTTACAACAGCTCTTCTCGTTCGGGAAGTGTTCAAGTTATTGCTGCAGGAGCTTGCGCTGCTATTCCTGTTGCGTGTTGCGATGCCACCATCTGTCATCCGGCTGATTTTTGTATTACCGATGGCGCTGTAACCCTTACTGCAGCCACTGCAGGAGGAACATGGTCGGGACCTGGTGTTTCTTCATCTGGTGTGTTTACACCGTCTGCTGCTGGAACCGGCACTTTCACAATAACCTATGCCTTGGCCTGTGGTTCGGAATCGGTACAGGTAAATGTTTCGCCTTGCGCTGGACTTGATGTGTGTATAGACGAAAATGGAAATTGGCAAGCCTCAGGCGGTGTAGCACCGTACAATTGGCAATCGCAAATTACAAGGCAAGATTGCAGCGCATGTTTCCCTGGGTTTCCGCCATTCGTAGAACCTTGTTCTATACCTCCAGGTTGCGCGGTGAATGTTACTTCGTGGAGCACGTTTTCTTCAAATGCGTCTATTCCTGCACCTGTTGCTTTTCCCGTGCAAGTGGTTGATGCAACTGGACAATCCTTATTAATTTCAAGTGCAGCTCAATTGACTGATTGTGCTATTGTTCTTCCTTGTCCAGAAATAATAACGGTGGTTACCGCCTCAACGCCCATTGCGTGTTACGGAGAATCGACTGGGAGTCTTTCTGTGCAATCTTCTGGCGGACAAGATCCATACGTGTACAATTGGCAGCAAGGGCAACATGTTGGAGATACCTGGAGCAATATTCCTTCGGGAAATTACACTGTAATAAGCACCGACGCCAATGGATGCGCGGACACCTTAGCGGTTACCTTAGATTCTCCACCTGTGTTTGAACTTTTGTTGGTGAGCAGTGTACCCGCTGGTTGCAACAGCAGTAGCGGAAGTGCTACCGTTTCTATTACGGGTGGAAGTGGAACTCCTACGATCTCTTGGTCTCCCATTGGTGGCAATGCGCTTACCGCAACTGGATTAATAGGTGGAAGCTATGTGGTTACGGCCTTAGACGCAAACAACTGTGAAGCGAGTTTAACCGTTGTCATAACCGAACCCTCTATTTCCATCACAGGCGATACGCTGTTATGTCCAGGAGAGTCAACGCAATTACTTGCTTCTTCATTGAATTTAATAGACCCAATTTCTTACGTGTGGTCAACGGGTTCAGTAGGAACTTCCATTACTGAAACTCCCGCCGTTAGCACAACTTATAATGTTAATGCAACAGATATTAATGGTTGCTCAGTGAGTGCCAGTATAGTTGTTGTGGTTGAAAATCTGAATTGGAATATTTCCGCAAATCCTCTGCAAGGCTTTATACCGTTTCAAGTGAATTTTGTTAATCAGTCAAACCCCGCTTTGAATTATTCGTGGGATTTTGGAAATGGACTCAATGCCATAAGCGCAGGGAACGAGTCTACTTCAAGTCTTTATTCAAATGCCGGAGTATACACGGTTACAGTGAACTCAAACGGAAATTGTCCGGACGCGTTTACCCTTTTAATTGCAGCCCTTACTTCACAGCCGTTGATTGTGTTGGTTCCAACTATTTTCACGTTCGGTACTGACGGCTTGAACGATGCCTTTACCATCTTCTCTGAAAATGCAGTAACCCAAGAAGCGCAGATATTCAATCGATGGGGACAAATTGTTGCTGAATTGAATGCGCCGAATGCGGTGTGGGATGGGTTTGTAAATGGAAATGAAGCTGCCGATGGAACCTATTACATTATTTACAATGTTCGGGGCGATAACAATCAGCAGATCGAAGGATCTGGATATTTTCAGAAAATATCTAAATGATAATTAAGAATTAAGCTGCACTCTGTGCGGCTTTTTCTTTTTGCTTTTCAGCATAAGCCACCGCCGCTTCACGAACCCAGGCGCCTTCGCTCCAAGCTTTTTGCTTCGCAGCAATACGCTCTTTGTTGCACGGTCCGTTTCCTTTCACCACCTCGTTGAATTCGGTCCAATCGATTTCACCGAATTCGTAATGCCCCGTTTCTTCATTCCATTTTAAATCTGGATCAGGAATCGTTAATCCTAAGTATTCCGCTTGAGCAACAGTCATGTCTACAAACTTCTGACGCATGTCGTCGTTCGAATGACGTTTGATTTTCCAAATCATATTCTGACTGCTGTGCGCAGAGTCTTTGTCAGACGGACCAAACATCATTAACGCGGGCCACCAGAAACGATTGAAGGCATCTTGTAACATTTTCTTTTGCTCTGCAGTTCCTTTCGAAAGCGCAATGCAAATTTCATATCCTTGTCTTTGGTGAAAGCTCTCTTCTTTACAAATGCGAATGAGTGCTCTGCTATATGGTCCGTAGCTCGTGCGTTGCAACGAAACTTGATTCACAATAGCTGCGCCATCTACCAACCAACCAATAGCACCAATGTCGGCCCATGAAGTAGTTGGGTAATTGAAAATGGAAGAGTACTTCGCTTTTCCTGAAAGCATTTCTTCTGTCATGGTATCTCTATCAACACCCATTGTTTCTGCTGCGCAATACAAGTACAAACCGTGTCCGGCTTCGTCTTGAACTTTCGCTAACAAAATGGCTTTACGACGAAGTGATGGGGCGCGGGTAATCCAATTTCCTTCAGGAAGCATCCCTATGATTTCGCTGTGCGCGTGCTGCCCAATCTGACGAATAAGCGTCTTGCGGTAGCCTTCGGGCATCCAATCTTTTGCTTCGATTTTATTTTCAGCATCTATGTATTGCTGAAATTTTTGAAGAGCGATTTCCATTTCCATAAGCACAAATTTAGTTCATTCACCTTAAACATAATCATTACAAATATCAGCGGTGAAAAATTCTTATTCAGAACGTCGTTGGCCTATTTTTGCCTTTTCAATATTATGAGACCAACCTTTTCCGCCTTAATCGTTTCAGACGTTCGTCAGGAAACCGCCGATAGTGTTTCTATTGCGTTTAATGTTCCTTCGGATTTGATGGAGCGCTATGCCTTCAAACCGGGACAATACCTAACACTTCGGGCGAGTATAAATGGTGAAGATCTTCGCAGATCTTATTCGATTTGCAGCGGAACAAACGACGGTGAATTGCGCGTGGCAATCAAGCGCGTCGACGGGGGAGTATTTTCCACATGGGCAACCTCTGAGGTGAAGGCAGGAATGGAAATGCAGGTGATGAACCCTATGGGTCATTTCACCCCGAATAATATAGATGGAAAGACGCACGTGGTCTTGTATGCGGCTGGAAGTGGAATTACCCCCATGCTTTCGATTGCACGCACATTACTTCAAAATAACGCAGAGGCGGAAGTGAGTTTGATATACGGAAACAGACATTTCAGTGGAATAATATTTCGCGATTTAATTGAAGACATGAAGGACATATACCTCGGACGTTTCCGTGTGTTTCATGTCTTAAGCGGTGAGCCGAATGACATTGCTCTTTTTCACGGGAGAATAGATGCGGAAAAGATTGAAGGATATACGCAGCGTTTTATTCCGATAGATACTGTTTCAGAAGTTTTTGTTTGCGGACCGGAACCGATGATTCGCGCGGTGAAAGATTTTTATTTGTCGAAGGGAATGGCCCCAGAGAATGTTCATTTCGAATTGTTCGCTTCTCCAGGCCAAGCCAAGCAAGCACCTCCTGTTGTGAAGAAGGAAGTTGTGTTGGAAGGACAGGCAGATGTAACTGTTATTTTCGACGGTAATTATACGCAGTTCAAAATGCCGAAAACGGGAGAAATGATTCTCGATGCTGCGCAGCGTGCCGGTTTGGATATTCCTTTTTCATGCAAAGGCGGTATGTGTTGCACCTGTCGCGCGCACGTGAAAGAAGGTGAGGTAGATATGAAATTGAATTACGCTTTAGAACCGGGTGAAGTGAACGCAGGATTCGTGCTGACTTGTCAGTGTGAACCCGTTTCAGATATTGTCGTTATCGACTTCGATAAAGTATAATTTTTAATGTCCGTCTTCGCAGGCGCAAGGTGAAGAGAAATACACTTTGGTTTTCTTCGGGTCAATCATTTGAAGAACGCGGTCTTGCGTTCCGTAGCTCATTTGGTTGTGAAGAAAATCGAGATGCGTAAGGTTTTTCAATGATCCTAATGCATTCGGATAATAGTCGATGGGGTTGTCCCACAGCGCTAAAATGCGCAGCTCTTGTAATTTTTCAATCTCATCGGGGAGGGTACTGATAAAGTTATCTCCCAATTCGAGCACCCTTAAATTTTTCAAATTGAAAAGTGATGGAGGCATAGAGTCAATCACATTTTCATTGATACTTAATCGCTGCAAAAAGGGAAGCTCGTTAATTTTGGTTGGAAGGGTTTTAATCTTGTTGCGATCGAGTTGAAGGTCGTTCAAGTTGGAAAGCAAAAATATTTCTTGTGGAATTTCAGTGAACTTTTTTCGGTTAAGGTGAAGGCGATATACTTTGCTTGGTTCCTTCAACGCCTGATTCAGATCCGTGTAAATTTTACACGTGTCTATTTTATCCCAAGAGATTAACTGCGCATGCGAGTCAACGATAAAGTTGAATGAAAAAACAAAAAAGAAAAGTGTTGTTTTAGCGAATCGCATTGGCAATGTCTTTTGCAAGTTGTTCTTTCAACGCATCTATTGAACCAAAATTTTGTTCGTCGCGAAGCTTTCGAATAAACGACACTTGCAGAGGTTGCTCGTAGAGGCTGTTGTGAAACCCAATCACGTGTACTTCCAACGAACGTTGTCCGTTCAATTCAAAAGTAGGTCGTGTTCCAATGTTCATGGCTCCGCGGTAGTTTATTCCGTTAATGTTGGTTTCTACTACATAGACTCCGTTTGCGGGAATAAGTTTCAGCGGATCTGAAATTTTTATGTTTGCTGTTGGAAAACCAATTTTCTGACCGTTGCCCTTTCCGTGCACAACAGTTCCAAAAAGCATGTAGTTTCTTCCTGTTGCTTCTTTTGCGAATGATACATCGCCGATAGCAATGGCGTTTCGAATTTTTGTTGAACTCACTTCGCTTTCGTTAACGAGTTGCGCAGGAATTTCTTCAACATGAAATTGAAACAGATCTGCGTACTCCAACAATTTCTGAAAGTCCCCTTCACGGTTTCTTCCGAAGCGGTGGTCGTATCCAACGATTGCGGTGTGCACATTCATTCCAACAACCAATAAATCGCGCACATATTCGAACGCCGATTTTTTTGCGAATTCCATGGTGAATGGAAATTCAACCAGATGATTTACTCCGCAATCTGAAAGGAATTGTCTTTTTTCGTTAGTGTCTGAAAGCAATTGAATGCCGTGGTCTTCAGGAAAGAGAACTGTTCGAGGATGTGGGGAAAATGTAAGCACAACCGTTTCTCCATTGACTTCCTTTGCAAGCTCGCTCATGCGCGCAAGCAAGGCTTGATGTCCCAAGTGAACACCATCGAACGTGCCGATAGTTAAAACGGGATTTTTAACTTCCTTGAATGAAGAAAAGTCGTGATGAATTTTCACCTTGAATTATTTTGAAAACGTAGGTGAAACAGTTGTCTCTTTCGTTTCTCTATTCAAAATATAAAAACCTTCTCCAGATTTATCGCCTAATTTTTTCGCGGCAACCATGTTCACTAATAAAGGACACGGCGCGTATTTCGGATTTCCGAATCCATCGTGCATAACACGAAGAATTGCTAAGCATACATCTAATCCAATGAAATCGGCCAAACGAAGAGGACCCATGGGGTGACCCATTCCCAATTTCATAACCGTATCAATTTCTTCCACACCAGCAACGCCTTCATACAAAGTATAGATGGCTTCGTTGATCATGGGCATAAGAATGCGATTGGCCACGAATCCAGGGTAGTCGTTCACTTCAACCGGAACTTTTCCGAGTTGTTTTGAAATTTCAAAAACCTTATCGTTCACTTCGTTTGAAGTGCTATATCCGCGAATCACTTCAACGAGCTTCATAACAGGCACTGGATTCATGAAATGCATACCGATCACTTGTGAAGGTCTGTTGGTTACCGAAGCAATTTTAGTTATGCTTATTGAAGATGTATTGGAAGCTAGGATGCAATCCGCTGGTGCGTTCGCGTCGAGTGTTTGAAATATTTTCAGCTTAAGATCAACGTTTTCAGTAGCCGCTTCAACAACGAGCTCTGCGTTTGCAACACCTGTTTCAATAGAGTTGGAAATGGAAAGGTTTGCAAGGGTTTGTGCCTTTTGTTCTTCCGTTAAAGAGCCTTTTGCAACTTGACGATCTAAGTTTTTAGAAATGGTAGCGACTGCTTTTTCCAATTGCGCTTCATTCAAGTCGATCAATTGAACGGTGAATCCGTTTTGTGCGAACACGTGCGCGATGCCATTTCCCATGGTGCCAGCACCGATAACTGCAATGTTTTTCATTGAAACAAATTTTTGCAAATATAGTATTTTGCTATTGCACTTCTCCCTTTAAAGCTCTGTAACGTTTTCGGGCATCCATGACGAACAAACTTCCAGGGAAGTCGTTCAGTAGGCGCTCGTAGTGCGTTTGGGCCTTTGCTAAATCTTTGAAATGCTTTTCTTCTATTTCGGCTAAGGCGAATAAGGCATCGTCGGCATATATTCCTTCGAAATGAATGTTAACCAATTCCGTGTAGAGTTGAATTGCTTTTTCAAAATCTCCTTGCTTGCGGTAAATGTTTGCCTTCGTAAATAAAATCTCATCGGTAAGTGAATGTCCAGGAAACACTGAGGTTATGCTGTCTAGCGTTTGGAAAGCAAGCACAAACTGATTTTGGTAAGCGAGTAATTCAGCACGTGCATACTGCATCATAGGCAGCGGAATAGTATCCATGTTGAAGTTGTCGGTAATGAGCAGTGAAAGCTGCAAGGCGTTGTTCGAAATTAGTTTCGATGTCGAAGCCTTCAACACATCTAATTGTCCTTGTGCCCATTCGAAATCTCCCGTGTAGAATGAAATTTTAGCGTTGCGAAATTTCGCTTCATGACCGAGTACATCATCTTTGAAGTCTAATTCAATTTGTGAAAAGAGTAGGGAAGCCTCCCATATTTTATTTTGAAAGAGAAGCACATCGCCTAGCTCGAGTTTAATCTCTGCAAGGGTCTTTCCGTTTACACCACCTAACGCCAATGCTTCTTTCAGAAGTACTTCGGCGTCTTTTGAATTGTTGAGGTAGAAAGTCTTGAGGTGGGCCCAATCTTTTTTCAAAATGGCCAATTCGTTCGCTTGAACAATGTCATTTTGAATGGTGGCATATTCGGTGTCTAAGGCTGTAAATTCTTCGTTCGTTGTGAATTCATTTTGTTTCAAAAGAAGACTTAATGTTTGAAGTTTTTTAACGCTTGCTTGCTGGAAGAAAACAGATGCTTTGCCTTTTGCAATTACGGCGCTGTAACATTTGTTCGCTACGCTGTATTCTTCGTTGTTCCCTGCCTGAATGGCCAGATTCATCAGACGGTTTCCGTTTTCATTGTTGCGTTTGTCGAGTGCGTTCAGTTGAATGAATGCCCCGTTGAAATCGCGACGTTGCATGAGAAACCAAGCCAAAAATTCCGAGTAAATTATTGTGCTTGGTTCAATTTGAATACGCTTTAAAACCAGTGATTTCAAATCGTTGCAACGTACGTCGTCGTCTTGAAAATCTACGAGCTGCATGAGCGAAGTTTCCACTTGTCCGAGATAAGATGGCTCTTCTTTTAAGATGTCCATATAAGCTTCGCACATGCCTTGAAAATTCCCTAGTGATCCCTGCACTCCTGCAATTTCAAAGGAATAAGTGTATCCGTCTTTGCCTAGTGTTTTCCCTTTTTCATAGGTCTTCAAAGCCCAAGCATACAAGTTGACTTCTAAAAATTTCTGTCCCAACTCGAGAATAGGCATCCTGAAAGCGGCGGTTTTATCCAAAGCGGTTTGGTAGGCATCTGCAGCATTTTTGTCGTGCTTGAAATGCGAGTACAAATTTCCCAAATCAACATTTAAAGTAACGTCTTTGGTTTGCTTCAACCTCCTTTTGATAAGGGTTTCTGCCTCTTTTTCAAGGTTTAACTCAATCAGGGTTGTTTTGTAATTTTCGAAAATCTCATTCTCGAATCCCTCTTTCGAAAGCTTCTCGTAATACATCTTCGCTTCGGTGAATTTACCGTCAAAGAAATACTGCTCTGCAATTTCAAAGTCGCGCTGACCGAATGAACATTCGGTAGCTAGAATTAAAAGTGCTATGAGCCAGAGCTTTTTCATATTTTATTTTGAAGAGGCTGCAATGCTGTCGCACCAGAATTTCACTTGGGTGTAATAGCGAGCAAATCGGTTGTCAATGGAATCAGATTTTTGAACAACGAATTCAATTTCCTTCACCAATGAAGCATTGATGGTTTTTTCTTGTTGAATTTGTTTCTTTAAATATTCGTCGTTGATTTCATTTCCAACCGCATCGTGCGTGGCATTTTCGCTCAATGCTTTTTTAAGGGAGGTGAGCTGTTCTCTCGAAACAGATAGTCCGTTTGCAATTGTCTCTCGGCGTTTTTCGAATTCAGGAATGATCTTGCGGATAGTTCGGTAAGAAACCAATTCAAACGCAATACTCTTCTTCATGTCGCCCTTGTAATTG
This sequence comes from Flavobacteriales bacterium, assembly GCA_044354975.1. Lineage (GTDB taxonomy): Bacteria > Bacteroidota > Bacteroidia > Flavobacteriales_D > Sanyastnellaceae > CAIZGX01. The sequence goes on along the minus strand of JBIKZA010000011.1, from coordinate 25,429 downwards.
TCATGAATGAAATCGAGGTGCTTATTCACCGTGTCTACCTTAGCTTGAAGCTCATCGAGATTAAGCTTTTCGTAAGGACCTGCTGCATTCTCCAATACGCTCGAAATGGAATCGATTTGTTTGACATATTCTGTTCTATCTGGTGGGGTACACGAATGCATGGAAAGCAGAAGTGCAGATGCCATGAAGAGGTAAAGTATGCGCATATTCAAAAATTAAATTCGTTCAAATCCGCAGTAAGGTACAAGAGCTTGAGGTATCCTAACACCATTTTCATCTTGATGATTTTCCAACAATGCAGCCACTATGCGAGGTAACGCAAGCGCACTGCCGTTTAGTGTATGCACAAGCTGTGTTTTGCCGTCTGCGCCTTTGTAACGACATTTCAAACGATTAGCTTGAAACGTTTCGAAGTTGGAAGTAGAGCTTACTTCTAACCAACGCTCTTGCGCAGCAGAATACACCTCGAAGTCGAAGGTAAGCGAAGAAGTGAAACCCATATCCCCGCCGCAAAGACGAAGAATACGGAAAGGCAATTCCAATTTATTTAAAAGTCCTTTTACATGGTTCACCATGTCTTCTAAAAGGGCATAGCTGTCTTCTTGTTTCGACAATTGAACGATTTCAACTTTGTCGAACTGATGCAAGCGGTTCAATCCGCGGACATCTTTTCCGTAGCTTCCTGCTTCTCTGCGGAAGCAAGGGGTGTAGCCGGTTAACTTGATCGGAAGTTGTTCTTCCTTCAATAAAACATCGCGATATAAATTCGTTAATGGAACTTCCGCCGTAGGGATCAAATACAAGTCGTCCACTCCCACGTGATACATCTGTCCTTCTTTATCAGGAAGCTGTCCTGTGCCATATCCGCTGGCCTCATTCACGAGGTGAGGAACTTGGTGTTCGGTATAACCAGCCTTCATGGCTTCTTCCAAAAAGAAATTAATCAACGCTCTTTGAAGTCTTGCTCCTTTTCCAATGTAAACGGGGAAGCCGGCGCCTGTAATTTTAACACCCAATTCGAAATCGATGAGCTTGTGTTTTTCGCACAGTTCCCAGTGCGGCAATTTGCTTTCTCCCAACGCAGTGATTTCTCCGGAAGAGTAGACCACTTCGTTTTCTTCAGCGCCTTTTCCAAAAACAACACTTTCGTGCGGAACGTTTGGAACGAGGTAGAGCAGTTGCTTCAACTCTTCCTCGAGTTGAGAAAGGTTTGTTTCAACGCCTTTGCATTCTTCTTTAATCTCGGTGGTGCGAACCTTCATCTCATCGGCTTCTTCTCTTTTTCCTTCCTTGAAAAGATCGCCAATGACCTTCGAAATTTTATTCGACTCGGCCAAAAGATTGTCGAGTTCGTTTTGAAGTTTACGACGCGATTCGTCTACTGAAATAATAGATTCAACGGTTGCTGAAAAATCTTTGTTACGCTTGGCTAAACCGCTAAGCGCTTTCTCTGTGTTCTCTCTTAAATAGGGTACTTGAAGCATGTGACGAAGTTACATGATGTTGGATAAAATAAAAAACTCCCGACCAAAAGATCGAGAGTTTTTGAAAATTGTTGAGACGAACTCTCGATTACGCCTGTGCAGGAACAACCGAAACGAACGACTTGTTGTCTTTCTTCTTGCGGAATTCTACTACTCCGTCAGCTAATGCATACAACGTGTGGTCTTTTCCAACCCCAACATTTAAACCTGCATTGTGACGAGTACCACGCTGACGAATGATAATATTACCAGCAACACAAACTTGTCCGCCAAATAATTTTACACCTAAGCGTTTACTTTCTGAATCACGGCCGTTTTTCGACGAACCGACACCTTTCTTGTGAGCCATTGTCTTTTAGTATTAGGGGTTAACCAATGTTTTCAATTACAATTTCAGTCAAATAAGCACGGAAACCGTTCTTCTTTTGATAGCCTTTACGGCGTTTCTTTTTGAAGATAATTACTTTATCTCCTTTAAGGTGATTCACTACGCGTGCGGTGACCTTAACACCTTCTACAGCTGGGGCGCCAACAGTGATCGAACCGTTATCATCAGTCAAAAGAACGTGGTTGAATTCAACCTGCGTTCCTTCTTCGTTTTGAAGACGATTAACGAAGATCTGCTGATCTTTTTGTACTTTGTACTGATGCCCTGCTATTTCAACAATTGCGTACATAACGTTAATTTTTAATTAGTTTTTCCTGTTTAAAGGGGTGCAAATATACACATTGTTTGTTTGAAAACAATATATTTTTCAAGATGCGATGCAAGATTCTTCGAAAGATGCTTCGCAAGATGTCTTACAAGATGTCTTACAAGATGCTTCGCAAGGTGCTTTGCAAGGACGCTTCGCGTAGCGACCTTCCGCAGGACCTTTCGGAGAATCTTTCGAAGAATCTTTCACTTCGTGAATCTCGAAGCCGGCTGCTTATTCACCAAATAAATCCCAGTCAAAATAATCCCTGCAAAAGCACCGTGAAGCAACGTGAAGGGCTCGCCGTCATATACGCCCCATAGGATTGCCACTATTGGAATGAGGTAAGTAATGGAAGAAGCTGCAAGCGCACCAACCTTTTGCGTGAAACGAAAGAATAAGATATTTCCGAGCGCGGTGCCCAAGATGGCCAAAGTGGCTATAAATCCCAAGCTTCGCCATCCGTATGTGTTGGTTTGAAGAATTTCGAACGTTCCGTCGGTGCCAATGAGTATCCAACATGGAATACCAGCTACCAACAACGAAAAGGCAGAAATAGCGAATGAAGGCACTCCATGCAATTTGCTGTGAATCGTGTTCACGCTAAATCCATAGCTTATCGTAGCTAAGACAATAAGCATGCTGTACGCCATGTTCTTCGAATCGCCCAATCCGCGGAGGCTAATGAGGCAAACAGCGCCAATAAGTCCAAGGGTGACTCCCACAATTTGCATTTTCCGAACCGACTTTTTGAAAACGAAGTATCCGACAATGAGCGTGAAGAGCGGAGTGAGTGCATTCAAGATGCCGGACATGCTCGAGTGCAAGAACATTTGCGAGTTCGTGAAAAGGAAAGCAGGAATGCCGCTTCCCAATAGTCCAACAACGATGTACCACCAAATGAGTTCACGCTTCAACCAGTTTTTAAAAATGAAGGCGAAAGGAAGCATGACCAACGACGCAATGCCCAATCTTAAAGCAGCAACTTGATTCGGTGAAAAGACAGGAACCTGAATGCCGTTGGCGTCGAAGGCAAGCATGCCGCGCTTCATGAGAATGAAGGAGCTTCCCCAGATTATTGCTAAAATAACAATAACGGGAAGGCTACGCCAATTGCCTTTCATGAATTAGTTTTTAAGGAAAGAAGTGCTCGTTCCGTTCACTCGAAGAATGTAATATCCCGATGATAGGTTTTCAGTTTGAATGGAATTTCTTCCGGCAGTTAATGTTTCCACTTGCATGATTTTTCCTTCCGACGAAAGTATTTGCACAACAATAGATTCTTGTGTCGGATTGAAAACATTCAGAATTCCGCTTGTTGGATTTGGGAATACGTCGAAGGTTGAAAGATGATTTTCTTCCACACCAACAAAGGTGGGAGCAAAGCGGTATACTGTTCCTTCGGCAGGTTCGCCATTCAAAAGGGCATTGGCAGGAAACCCTTGAGCCATGAGAACGTCGTTCGTCGTTAGTGGGGTAATCGCCGGTGAGTCTGTGTTTCCACTAATGCTCCAGAAACCGTCCCATTCGAATCCGGAATTTTGATTAAGATTTTCAACAAAGGCTGCTGCTGGTGCCCCGAACATGTGAACCAAAGTGGGATCTGAAATGTTACTTGGCCCATAATGGTATTCGAAAACATTTGAATTTTCGTAAATCCAAAGTTGAAAAGAAGTCCTGTTGGTGAATGATCCATTGAGCGAACCCTCCTCATAGAACCCAACATTCATCCATTCGATTTTGCAAATTTGAAATCCCGGAGGACCTTCCACTAAATAACTAACAGGACTCACCAGCGTGTCGTTGTCTGCGTTCGCTATGTCTGAGTAATAGGGTAGAAAAATATCGGTTAATGAATCGTCTTGAATTCCATAAACCGTTGTGCCCAACTCTCCTACATATAAAGTAGTTATCGTATCGTTAGCGGTGTAGAAAGTAAATCCCAATGGAACAGTCCACGTTGGATCATCCCAAATCTGTCCACCATCCAACGAAGTCGCTTCTTCAATCGGGATGAATGCACTGTTGTAACTGGTGAATACATAATTCGGACCAGCCGCTTGTTGAGCAAAAACCCCAGCCGAAGCCAGGGTTAGTAGTAATGCGATAATATTTTTTTTCATTTTATTATTTAAATGCGTCGAATCCAGTAACGTCCATTCCTGTAATTAACAAGTGAATGTCGTGTGTTCCTTCGTAGGTAATAACCGACTCAAGGTTCATCATGTGACGCATAATCGGATATTCACCAGTAATGCCCATTCCGCCTAACATTTGACGAGCATTGCTTGCAACTGTTTTCGCCATGTCAACGTTGTTACGTTTCGCCATAGAGATCATTGAGCTTGTCGCACGTCCTTCGTTACGAAGCTGACCCAAACGTAGCGTAAGCAATTGTGCTTTGGTGATTTCAGTAATCATCTCGGCCAATTTCTTTTGTTGCAATTGGAAAGCACCGATTGGCTTGCCGAACTGCATGCGCTCTTGAGAATAACGAAGAGCAACATCGTAGCAATCTAATGCTGCACCAATGGTACCCCATGCAATTCCGTAACGCGCACTGTCTAAACATGAAAGCGGTGCGCCTAATCCAGAGCGACCAGGTAATAAGTTTTCTTTCGGAACTTTTACATTGTCGAAAATTAATTCGCCAGTATCGCTTGCGCGAAGACTCCACTTGCCGTGCATGGTAGGAGTTGTAAATCCTTCCATTCCTCTTTCAACTAATATTCCGTGAATGCGTCCTTCTTCGTTTTTAGCCCAAACTACTGCTACTTGCGCGAATGGAGCGTTAGAGATCCACATTTTCGCACCGTTCAACAAATAATGGTCGCCCATGTCTTTGTAGTTGGTGGTCATTCCACCAGGGTTTGAACCGTGGTCTGGTTCCGTTAATCCGAAGCAACCGATCCATTCGCCAGAAGCCAATTTCGGTAAGAACTTCATGCGTTGTTCCTCAGACCCGTATTTCCAAATTGGATACATCACCAAAGAAGATTGAACAGAGGCAGTAGAGCGAAGACCGCTATCGCAGCGCTCGAGCTCCTGCATTATAAGTCCGTATGCAATATGATCTAAACCGGCTCCGCCGTATTCTTCAGGTATGTAAGGTCCGAATGCACCAATGCTAGCTAGGCCAGGCAATAGGTGTTGAGGGAATTTGCAATTTTCAGCGGCTTCTTCAATAATTGGAGAGACTTCTTTTTTCACCCACTCACGTGCTGCATCGCGAATCAATTTGTGCTCGTCGGTAAGCAGCTCATCCATTAAATAATAATCGTGTCCTTGGTATTGGTCTGTACGCATGGTTTCAAAAGTTTGAGCAAATATAGTATTGAATAAGTTAAACAATTAATTGGAAGAGGCATTCTGCTCATACCACGTATCGGCAGGCAAATTTCTTCCTGTGCATGCCGCAACGGCAAGTTCATCGCATCGTTCGTTGTAAGTATTTCCAGCATGACCTTTCACCCAAACGAATTTTACGCTGTGTTTGGCAGCCACGGCCATGTATCGCTTCCATAAATCAGGATTCTTCACGTTTTTCCACGCTCGTTTCACCCAGCCGGCAATCCATTTTTTCTCCACGGCGTCTACAACGTATTTCGAATCGCTGTAAACGGTAACCGGACTGTTATCGAATTTCAACAATTCCAAAGCAGCACAAACGGCCATGAGCTCCATGCGATTGTTCGTGGTAAGGCGAAAGCCTTCTGAAATTTCTTTGTGGAATTTTCCGGCCATGAGAACTGCGCCGTATCCGCCTGGACCCGGATTGCCTTTCGCAGCGCCGTCGGTGTATATGATAATGTCCATCAGTATCCCAACAGTTTTACCAAACGATCAATTTCGCTTTCAATGGGCTTCGTGCTATCAATGATTAAATCGCAACGGTCAATGAAGGGCTCGAGATATTCAATCTCGGCCGGACGAACGTGATTGTCCCACTGATAACGAACTTCATGCTCAGGATACCCGCGTTGTCCAAGGTCGCGGCTGATGCGTCTTTCCAAGCGCAAGTCAACAGGCGCGTTGAGATAAATTTTGTGATGAAGCTTTTCAAAAATTTCGTTGTAATGAAAAACAAATAATCCCTCCATGACAACAATTGGTGCCGGTTGAATGTTCATCTTCTGCGGCTTCCATGCCGGATTGTTGAAGTTGTATTCTAAAAACTCAATGGCATTTCCATTCAACAATTCATTCATGTCGTGGATTAATCTTTCTTTTTCTATTCCAGTTGGAAGGTCATAATTCACCCAGCCGTTCTCGTCTCTGTGCTGCTCTATTTGCGGCCTGTAGTAATTGTCTTGAGAGACAAGAGCGAGGTGTTCGCTTGGAATGCGCTCCCTCAGGCCACTTAAAAAAGTTGTCTTGCCCGATCCACTTCCACCCGAAATACCTATGATTTTTACTTCACTCATTTTTTCGATTGCTGCTTGATTAGTTCGAAAATTTTGGATTGTGCCTCTTCTGCGGTTTCAATGCAAAGAAAAGAACCTTCTCCAAACTGAGAAATCTTCTCCAAATTTTCTTTCGCAAATTTACTTCCTTTCACCACAATTACGGTCGTGTGTATTTTGCGTTTATTAGCAAGTCGAACCAATTTCTCAATGCGCTTCTCATCTTCCGGTTTGAAGGCACCGTCTGTGATCACAAATAGCTGATTGTTTCCTGCTTCAATTTTCGATTTGCGCAACATGCGAAAGGCAGCGTTGAATCCGGCTGTTCCGCTCGTTTGTCCATTCGGCTTTTTTCCTTCCAACAGCAAACCTAAATCACTTACTTCATTTCCACTTGTCGTATTCAAAAGCACTTTTGCTTTTTCGGAATAGGTGATAACGGACAGTTGATCGGTTGCGCGCATAACGCCTGATAGCGATGAAAGCGCTTGTTTCGTCAAGGGCCATTTGTTTCCTTGCGCCATGGATCCGGAAATGTCAATCAAGAATGAAATGTTATTCGGGACATATTCTTTTTCGTCGAACGTACTATTCGGAATCGGTTCTGTAACAACCACAGCAGGAATGGAGTCAACAGGAACAGTTACAATGGGTGGAACAGGAATTTCTTTTTTCTCTAATTCGAAGACGAAACGGTGATTGTGCAAGTTCACTTGCGTAGTAATGGATTCTCCTGAATAACCTTCTTTTCCTGCGTAGATCGTGTAATAGCCAATGGGTATTTCAGCATTCACTTCGCCGTCTTTGTTTGTTTTTTTTGTGAGTTGAAGAATGCGTTCTTCAATCACTTCGACGTCTGCATCACGAATGGGTTTGCGAGTTGCTTTATCAATTACTAAAACATCGAGCGAAAATTCACCACAGCACTGCGTAGGTTTCTCGTTGAAATGCGGACAAGGAAGATCTTCCGTCAAGTTCACGTAAGTAACTTCAGCGCTTATGGTGAGTGAAGTGGAAATAGTTTGCGAAGAGAAATAAACAGGAACAACTTCTTTAAACTTCCCCGTTTTTCTCGGATTGAATTTGATGCGAATGACCAAGCTGTCTCCAGGTTGAACATCTTTCGTTGAATACAACACTTGAAAGTTCGGAGAGAAGTCTGCACGCAACAAGTGATCTGTTTTTGTTCCTTCATTCCAAACAACAATATCTGTCACGCGCTCTGTGTATTTCGTGAATACGCCATAGTTCACGCTCTGCTCGCTCCATCGCAATTGCGCGCTTGCGTTGAAACACAAGAGCATACAAAAAAGAAAGAAAATTTTATTTATATTGAAGTAATGCATCGGCCAATTTTCGATCGTTCGCAAGTCGTGGAATTTTATTTTGACCTCCAAGTTTTCCTTGCGATTTCATGTATGCATTGAATGCTCCGTTTTTCACGGGAGTAATTTTCAGCTTTTGCAAAACGCTTCCCACAATGAGGTCTTTGTAGTAAACATTTTGTTCTTGCATTTTATTGTCTAACAATTCTTGAAGTGAATTCAATTCAGGGATTTCACCGTTGAACTCAATAATCCATTCGTGGTAGGGAAGTCCTTCCGAAGGCTGCACTTGCGGAGCAACATGAAATTCATTCACAGAAAAGTGAAGTTGCTGTAATGCGTGGGACATTGCTCTGTCAACTTCTTCACCAATCACGTGTTCTCCGAATGCACTGGTGAAATGTTTGATTCTTCCGGTGACTAAAATGCGATAAGGATTGAGCGAAACAAACTTCACCGTATCTCCAATGCTATATCCCCAAAGGCCAGCGTTGTTGCTGAGGATGAGTGCGTAGTTTACACCCAACTCCACTTCATGAAGGGCGTAACGTTTCGGATTTTCTGAGAAGTATTCTTCTGCTTTGATAAATTCAAAATAGATTCCGCTGTTCACGTTCAGGCGCAGACCTTCTTCGTTCTGAGAGTCTTGATAAGCGAGGAATCCCTCGCTTGCTGGATATAATTCGATGGTTGGAATTTCTTCGCCAATGAGTTCTGCAAATCGCGATTTGTAGGGTGCGAAATTCACTCCTCCGAAAACGAACAATTCGAAATTCGGAAATATTTCTTTAATGGTTTGCTTACCTGTTTTTTCAAGAAGCAATTCGAAATACATCTGCACCCAACTTGGAATTCCAGAGATCAGCCGCATGTCTTGCCGAGAAGTTTCTTCAACAATGCGATTGATTTTCGTTTCCCAATCCTCAATGCAATTGGTAGCGTATGATGGCATGCGATTTTTTTGAAGATAGGCAGGTACATGATTGGCCACAATACCTGAAAGTCTTCCGTAGGGGATTCCAGAATCTAATCGATCGAGTTCGGGACTTCCTTGAAGGAAAATCATTTTGCCGTCGACGAAATTCGACTTGTCTGTTTCACCAATGTAATTCAACAATGCATTTCGTGCCGAGCCAATGTGGTTCGGCAAAGATGCTTGTGTAAGCGGAATAAACTTTGTGCCGCTTGTTGTTCCTGATGTCTTGCAGAAGTATTTTGGCATACCCGGCCATAGAACAGATAGTTCACCGGCTTTCGCTCGTTCCATATACGGAACCAATTCTTCATAATCGCGAACAGGAACAGCTTGTGTCCACTCGGAATGATTCGAAATGTTCTTAAAGTTGTGATCGTTGCCAAATGCAGTATTACTAGCCTCGTGCAAGAGATTTTTTAAAACGCTTTGCTGCAATTCTTGCGCATGTTCGTTTTCATTCAGCAGCGTTTTTCGAACACGTTTTCCAAGCCAAAGACTGGCGCTTGACTTTATGGACATATCTTATTCCTTGATGAAAATTTGCGACGAAGAGCGATTCGATTCGGTAACACGAAGGGTATAAATACCAGTTGAAAAGTCAGCGATATTCATTTCTATTCTTCCAGTTAATGCCGCTATCTTTTGCGAATGAATAAGTCTTCCTGTTGCGTCGAACAGTTCAACAAGGGCCGATTCATTTCCACCTAAAACAATGGAAATGGATTCGTTCGCTGGGTTTGGAAAGCAATGGAAGGTATTACCGAATGATTGTTCGGTTACATCTGAAACGACACCAAAATTCATTCGAATCATGGGTGTTCTTGTGAGGTAAAAAAGATCTGTGTTTGAATTGTTGAAGCGAACCCACGAACTCAAGTCTTCCGATTTTCCCGATAGTCCAATCACTGCCTGAAACGCGCTGTTCGGAGAGCCCACGGCAACGAGATAAAGTCCTTGTGATAAATTTACGGGCGTGTCGAATGAGAGAACTTTCATACTCGCTCCACCGAAGGCATTGATGTCGGCTTCAGTAATTGCAAAGTCTTGTGTTGTAGCAATGGCGGCACCTATTCCTGATGATATGGAAAAGGGAAAAATCGTGGCGTAGACGGAAGAGGGAAGTGTTGTCCCTTCACCAATGGCAACACTCACGCTGTGCAATTGCTGTCCAGATGACGGAAGTAAATACACCGCGCCCATTTCGAAAGGTACATCGGCGTATGCTTCTGAAGGAAGGAACATGGAGCCCAAGCTGTTTTCATCACGAGCATAGGTCACAGGTGTTACATCGAATTGAAGCCATTCGATTTGATTGAGAATGTTCTCATCAGTTTCGGTTTGAAGACTGTTGAAATAGGCGCTGTAGTGTGAAACTGTAGGGTCAATTTGAAATTCTCCTGCAACAAGAACGGAGTCTTCACCGGGAGCTAAATCGGCTAGAGTGGGCGAATTGTTTTCGAAGATTAATACACCAGAATTATCATTGATAATTCGCGCGTTCAATGCGACGTTGGTTTGAACATTCGTACCTAAATTGAACACGTTGCTCTCCAAATGCACGAGTGGGGCAAATGCACTAGGGTATTGCGTGTACTCCATCATTTCGAATCCAGTGGTGTGATCGGGATTGTTTAAATCGAAATCGCCGTAAGAAGAATTTTCAATAATTAAGTCATTGGCATAACCTTGAACAATGCGAATGTCATCGAGTTGCCAGAAATAGTAAAGTCCGTCGTAGACAAATCGCAACTGCACGTTACTTTGATTTCCCGCTGAAGCGGGCAAAGGCATACGAACGGTTTGCGTATTCGCTGTAGTAATTCCTTGCTCGAGAATGTTGGTGTAAAGAACTTCCCACGGTCCGTTGGCTATGGAAATTTCAACGCGTGTATTTCCGAGGTAATAGCGAATGTATTGTTCGAATTCCAAAACCGAATTCGGGAATCCGGTTAAGTTAATCGATGGGGTGGTTAAGTAGGATAGATGTGGGCCGGGCGCTTGTCCTGTCCCGAAATTTTCTACAGTACACGGATTTAAATTGTTGTCCCAATAATTCGAATCGAAAATCACAAATCCGTTTGAAGCGGTGCTGCTGGTCATTGCTTCTCCCACGTTCCCGTCGGGAAGACACGATCCTCTTGAACCAACGAGTTGATTGGGGTTTGTTGAAGGCCCGCGGTATTCCCAAACGGCTTGCGTTGGAGCACCCGAGTTATTCCATGTTGTAGGAATACCGTTGGCGAAATCTTCCGACCAAATATAAATCTCTCTATCCGATGGGTTTGAAGCGTTGCGAGCTTGAATGTATGTTCCAGGAGCCGACAGGAATTGTCCTTCAACATAAATAGAAAAAAGAAACATAGCAAGGGTTAAGAAGCTTCTCATGTTATAGTGTGTATACCACAAAGGTATTGTTAAGGTTCTTCATTTTAAGGGTGAAAATACGTTCGCCATGAACACCCGAATAGTTAGCAATTATTTGCTCGGAATCCCAATTTATAGCATTCACAGTTATGCTTTCTGCGAAAGGAACATCCGTTCCGAAGAATTTGAAAATGGCCTCCTTGGTGCACCAGATGGCTGTTCTCTCCTCGGTTGAAAGAAATTGAGTGATTTCTGTTTGGTTACAGAATTTGCTTGCAATACGATGGATTCGTTCTTCAGCGGTTTGAATATCGAGTCCAACTTCACTTTCATGAAGAATAATCCCCACAAAGTTTTTATCGTGCGAAATACTAATGAATCTTCCGTCTTTCAAAAGGGGTTTTCCAAATTCGTTGTACTGAATTTGTTCTTCGAGATCTATTTCCTTCAACAATAAAAATGTTGCGAAACGCTCGATATCTCTGCGGTTGGGAGGGAAGTTCTTGAAAGAGTAGGTATTTGCTTCGGCTAATTGTATCCACGAGTCATTGCTCTCGTTCAAATTCCAGAGATGCAAGTCTTTGTTAATGTTGTAGGGCCAAAGGGGCATGAATATTTTTTTGCTAATGTATTCAACCTTTTGTTTAATGTTCTGTTTATACCTTTGCAAACTAATAATTGAAAATATGAGCCAAACACTCACAAGCACAATGAACTACAAAGTAAAAGATATGTCTCTCGCAGAATGGGGACGTAAAGAAATTTTATTGGCAGAAGCAGAGATGCCAGGATTGATGTCCTTGCGCACTGAATTCGGAGCTAGCAAGCCTCTTCAAGGCGCTCGCGTTGCGGGATGTCTTCACATGACTATTCAAACAGCGGTTTTAATTGAAACGCTTATTGAGTTGGGAGCACAAGTTTCTTGGAGCTCATGTAATATCTTCTCGACACAAGACCACGCTGCTGCTGCAATTGCTGCTGCGGGTATTCCTGTTTTCGCATGGAAGGGAATGAACGAAGAAGAATTCGATTGGTGTATTGAACAAACACTTCACGCTTTTGAAGGCGGTGAACCATTAAATATGATCTTAGACGACGGTGGCGATTTAACGAACATGGTGTTCGATCGTTTCCCTGCGTTAGCAGCTGGAATTCGCGGTATCTCTGAAGAGACGACTACTGGAGTTCTTCGTTTGTACGACCGTGAAAAGAACGGAACGTTGATGCTTCCTGCAATTAATATCAACGACTCTGTTACGAAGAGTAAATTCGACAACAAGTACGGATGTCGCGAGTCGTTGGTTGATGCAATTCGCAGAGCTACTGACCTAATGATGGCTGGAAAAGTAGCTGTTGTTGCAGGTTATGGCGATGTAGGAAAAGGATCAGCTGACTCTTTGAGTAACGCAGGTGTTCGTGTAATCGTAACTGAAATTGATCCGATTTGTGCGCTTCAAGCTGCAATGGAAGGATATGAGGTTAAGCGCATGGATACTGCAATTGCTGAAGCAGACATTATTGTTACAGCTACAGGTAACCACCAAATTATTGTTGGAAAGCACTTCATGGCTATGAAGCACAATGCAGTGGTTTGTAACATCGGACACTTCGACAATGAAATTGATATGGCTTGGTTGAATGATAATTACGGTTCATCAAAGGACACCATTAAGCCACAAGTAGACAAGTATACTGTTGAAGGAAAAGACATTATTGTTTTGGCCGAAGGTCGCCTAGTGAACTTGGGGTGTGCTACGGGTCACCCTTCGTTTGTAATGAGTGCTTCATTCACCAACCAGGTTTTGGCTCAGTTGGAATTGTGGATGCACCGCGACAAATACGAGAACAAAGTCTATGTATTGCCTAAGAATCTCGATGAGAAAGTGGCTATGTTGCACTTGGCAAAGATTGGTGTTGAGTTAGAATCATTGTCTCAAAGTCAAGCAGACTACATTGGGGTTCCAGTTGCTGGACCTTTCAAAAACGATGCTTACAGATATTGATATAAACTGAAAGTAATAAAGAGAGGGTTGTCGAAAGACAGCCCTTTTCTTTTCAAGCAATTTGAAAGAAATTATAACGAAAGCGTTCTTCCTCCGTCAACGGGCAAGTTAATTCCGTTGATGTAGGCGGCGGCTGGAGAGCAAAGGAAAGCAATTGCATTTGCAATTTCTTCAGGTTTAGCCAAACGCTTTAAAGGCACTTCATTTTCCATTTCATGCTTTACTTCTTCGGCTGTATGTCCGGTTTTCGCAGCTTTGTTATTCATGATTTGCTCCAAACGTCCGGTTGACGTAGCACCGGGTAGAACGTTGTTTACCGTAATTCCGAAAGCACCAAGTTCATACGCCAAAGTCTTGCTCCAACTTGCAACGGCACCGCGAATGGTATTGCTCACTCCTAAATTGGGAAGGGGCTGCTTAACAGAAGTTGAGATAACGTTCACAATGCGACCGTAGCCTGTTTTCTTCATACCCTCAACGACAGCTTGAGTTAATATTTGATTGCAGATGAGGTGTGCGTTGAATGCTTGACGAAATTCTTCAATATCGGCCTCGATCGCTTTCCCTGGGTTTGGTCCGCCAGTGTTGTTCACTAAAATATTGATGTCGCGATCAGCGGTAACTTTGAGTATAGCCTCTTTTACGGATTGCGGATGAGAAAAATCGGCAACAGCATAGGTGTGTTTCTCAGGATTTTCCAATTGGGAAACAGCGTGAATCAGACGTTCTTCGCTGCGAGCAATTAGCACAAGCGATGCTCCTTGTTTAGCCAGTTGAGAGGCTGTAGCGAATCCTATTCCTTGCGTTGCGCCGCATACAACAGCTGTCTTTCCCGTTAAATCTAAATTCATCATGTTCTTAATTCTTCAGGTATAATACAAACCGGAATGGGTTGCATTTTGTGTTGATTCTGCTTGTTTAATTTTTGGTAAATGTCCAAAACCTCACGCTCGCGTTTGGTGATTTTTTCACCATTATCTATGTGCGCCATTGCCCACTCAAGTTCAGGATAGCTAGCGCCCAATTGATCTTCATCGCTTCTGTCATCTCCAAATAAACCATCTGTCGGTGCGGCGTTTAATATGTCGTCATGAATTCCAAGCGATTCAGCTAAGGAATAAACTTCAGTCTTCATTAAATCTGCTATGGGTGAAAGATCCACTCCGCCATCTCCGTATTTAGTGTAAAATCCCACACCGAAATCTTCCACTTTATTTCCCGTTCCTGCAACAAGGTATTTGTGAATTCCTGCAAAGTAATACAAGGTGGTCATGCGAAGTCGAGCACGAGAGTTGGCCAAACTTAAGTTGTGGAGGGCATTATTATCAGAAGAAGGAAGTGAATTCACCCAAGTATCGAATGGTGAAGTCAGCTCAACACGAGTTGTGCGCACGTGCTCAAAACGTTGCTCCAAAAAATCCATATGCTGCTGCGCACGCGTGACATGGCTTGGTGCTTGGTGAATGGGCATTTCAACCAACAATACAGGCTTTTCTGTCATGGCGCAGAGTGTAGATGTCAAGGCAGAATCTATTCCTCCACTAACACCCACAACAAATCCGCTCATGCCGCTTGTTTCGCAATAGTTGCGAAGCCACTTTACAATGTGATCGACAGTTTGCTTTTTTTTCATAAAAAATCCCGTGCCTCAAAGGTACGGGATTTATAAAGTGAACAATAAGTCTTAGAATAAAATGCCTATGTTCAATTCAATATAATTCGGCAGTCCTGATAACTCGAAAGTTTTAGGTAAGTTTTCAACCCCACCATTGAAAACTGGGGCGTTGGTAGACGGGTCTTTGACAACTCCAGTTCCTTTGAAAGCATCTGTAAAACCATTTTGGAAAGTCAATCCCGCCAATAAGCTAGTATTGCCTGAAAGATTGTATTCAATTCCTGCGGCGAAAATTAAATTTGAAGAAAAAATATTGATCTCGTTTTTAATATCCTGACTAGATTCCGATGAGCTCAGACGGTTAGATGTTACCCAGTCTAAGGTGCTTTTATCTTGGTAGCTGAGGAAATCAACATCGTCGTTGGAAAGCGCCTTCAGATTCATGTTTAAGCCCAATCCGAATTGTCCCCAATAGGTGAGGTAGCCGATTTCATTGGTTTTCATTTTGAAAGTCAACGGAATTTGCAGGTATTGAAGTCGAAGGTCTCTGCTAATAGAACCCACCTGGTTCATATTGGCGATGGCAACCCCACTGGCATTAACATCGTCTCCTGTGAACTGAGCGAAATAAGAATATTTTCCGCCCGTGTTGTTAATGTTGAATCCGGTTCCGATTGCGTAATTTTCAGCGAAGAAAATGTCGAAGTTCAGTCCATACCCGAAATGAAGTGATTTGTCACCGACTGCCATGTTTGAATTGTCGCTCGCCAGCCAAGAAATATTTGGAGAGACTTTAAATCCCAAACGATACTTGTTGGTGGTTGTTTTGGTAGCCTGCGCATAAGACATGATAGTCAAGAGGCAGAAAAGAATTAAGGTGTTTATTTTTTTCATATAAAGATCTTTTTTAGTGACTTTTGCAAATAACTATGCCAAAGCTAACGAATTCCTGCCTTTCTGTATTGTCAATTTTGTTGACAATGCTCTGTTACTCATGCCGTGAGGCTGACAAGCATAAAGATATAGATGTGGAAATTGAAGGAAAATCCTTGAATCCGTTGAGGTTTGATCAAGATTTTTTCAATACCGATTGGAATAATCCACAGCAAGTTTCTGAATTAAAAGCGAAATACGGGAAGTTTTTTTGCCTTTATGTCGAACGTATTTTAAATGCTGGGCCATGTGATAGTCTTTCAACGGTTCAAATGGTTCAAGGTTTTGTTAGTCATTCCGATTTTAAAGATTTGAAGACAGAGATTGAAAAGAATTACCCCCAAGTTCGTCTCGATTCCCTTCAGGAAAGAATATTGGAATCTGCCCTTCGTATGCAAACGTTGGTTCCGAATATGCAGCTGCCTCAGTTGATTTGGATGAATTCAGGATTTAATATCGGTGCCTACAGCACAGACGAATACTTAGCCGTCGGATTGGATTTTTATTTGGGTAACGAAAACAGAATTACGAAGTCGGTTCCTTTTCCGCAATACCAGAAGGACGATATGACTCGCGCGCAGTTGGTTCCGAATGCGATCAAGAATTTAGCTTATTATTATTTATTGAAGTCCGATACCATTCAACATGAAAATGATATGTTGTCAGAAATGATTTTTCATGGAAAGGCACACTACCTGACGTGGTTAGCTTTTGAAGAAATTCAAGACTCGACGCTCATGGCTTGGACCACAAAAGAATACACCTGGACACAAGGTCATCAGTTGAATGTTTGGAAGGAAATAGCGAGACAAGAAGTGCTTTTTTCGAAGAACAGAGTAGAGGTGCAGAAGTGGTTTGAGTACGCACCGTTCACTAATGCAGAGAATGTTCCTCAAGAAAGCGCCCCGCAATTAGGTGTGTTCATGGGTTTTCAAATGGTGAAGAGTTATATGGAAAAACATCCGGAGGTTTCTGTGGATCGTTTGATGAAAGAAGACAACGCGCAAAAAATATTACAAGCATATAAACCGAATTTATGAAGAAGTCGACCATAACAATTGATATTGAATTAGACGAAAACAATGTTCCAGAGACCATTCAATGGGAGGCTCCAGAACTTGGTAAGAAATCTGAATGTAAAGCCATGATTTTATCGGTGTGGGACAAGACTGAAGCAAACACGATGCGCATAGATTTGTGGACGAAAGAAATGCAGGTGGAAGAAATGACTTTCTTCGTTCATCAGACGTTGCTGACTCTTTCAGACAGTTTCGAAAAGGCAACAGGTGATGCTCGCATGGCAGCAACCATGCGTGATTTCTGCGATTATTATGCGGAAAAAATGAAGATTAACCCTCCGCTATAAGGTAAAGTCGTTCGCGAATTCTTTCCTCCAAGCTGCAATTTGCTCTTGAATTTCAACGCGACCCATACGCTCTACTGCTGCTGTAAGGAAATGTTGTGGAAGCTCTTCCCAAGTCTTTTTCAACTCAACTGTAAACGCATCGAAGCGAAGGGTTTTTTGAAGCTCAGTAAGTTTCTCGCACTTCGTGAATGCAATACAAAAGGGTAGGCCTTGTTCGCCCAACCATTGCATGAATTCAATATCTATTTTTTGCGGAGGTATTCTGAAATCGAGCAGCACGAATGTGCAAATCAAGTTTTCGCGCTTATCTAAATAACTGCGAATGAAGCTTCCCCACTTGTTGCGTTCGGTTTTGGAAGTCTTCGCGTAACCGTAACCTGGAAGATCGACTAAAAACCAGGGGTTCTTTTCTTCGTTTATCAGGAAGTGATTGATGGTTTGGGTTTTTCCCGGGCTTGAAGATGTTTTAGCAAGGCCTTTCTTGTTCACGAGCATGTTAATGAGTGAACTCTTGCCCACATTTGAACGGCCAATAAAGGCGAATTCAGGATATGCAGGAGGTGGGCACTTGTCGATTTCAACAGATGACTTGACGAACGTAGCAGAATGAATTAATTCTTTGCTCATTGTGCTTTATATATTTTGCTCAGTTAACCAAGCGTCGAGTAAGGTGTTGAATTGCTCAGACTGCTCCATCATAGGTGCATGTCCGCATTCCTCTATCCAATACAATTTAGCTCGTGGAAGTTTATGTTGAAATTCTTCGGCCACTTCGGGGGGAGTGATGGTGTCGTTTTTTCCCCAAATTAAGCACGCGGGAATATTCATGTCCTTTAAATCGTCGGTCATGTTATGACGTATAGCACTTTTAGCAAGCGCTAAAATGCGAAGCACGCGATTGCGATCATTGACTACCTCATAACACTCATCTACCAGATCCGGGGTAGCGTGTTTCGGGTCGAAGAATGTTAAAGCTACTTTTTGACGAATGAATTCTTTGTCTTCTCTTCTGGGAAAGCTGGAGCCGAAAGCATTTTCATAAAGACCGCTGCTGGCTGTAAGAATAAGCGACTCAACTCTTTCTAAGTGATTCTTCGTGTATACCAGCGCAACGTGTCCGCCCAGTGAATTCCCAAGAAGATTCACCTTGTCCCATTTCTTGTGTTGAATGAAGTCGTGTAAAAATTCGGCTAAGGACTTTACGCCTGTGGTAAGCATAGGCATGGTGTAAAGCGGGAGCATTGGGATAACAACTTTATAGCGTGGTTTGAAGTGATCTACCACGTCTTTGAAATTGCTCAATGCTCCAAATAAGCCATGAAGCAGGACAAGTGGCTTGCCCTCTCCTTCCTCAATGTAGGTGTAATCACCATCGGTTTTTAAAGTGTATTCCATAATCTATAGCTCACGAATTTACGCGATTCTGAGCGTGAACAACTGCTCAATGTTACAAGCAATGAACAATTCAGCGTGAATGAAGGGGTGTGTTCATTGTAATTAACATTTCCCACTTTTTCCCACCGCTGGTAAATGTGGGTAAAAGCCCATAAAATAAAGGCTTTTGGGGTTGTGTGTTGTGGTGGTCGTCTCCGAAGTTTTTAACAAAATGGGAATTTGTGGTTGTTTAGTGGTAAAAAGTGGGAAGAAGTGATTATTTTTGGAAAAGAATTCACAATCGAATGTTAAACCTACTCGGAGAATACCACTGTAAAGTCGACGCAAAAGGGCGCTTGCTCTTTCCTGCACGCTTGAAAAAGCAGCTGGAGGACATTCTTCATCATGGGTTGGTAGTGAATCGCGACATCTTCACACAGTGCTTGGTAGTTTATCCAAAACCAGAATGGGATATGGTAAACGAAGAGATGTCGAAGTTGAGCAGATACAATCAAAAGCATCAGATGTTCCAACGCAAGTTTATGAAAGGAGCAACGCATCTTGAATTGGATAGCGTTGGACGATTGTCGCTTCCGGCAAGTCTTTTAGAATACGCGGGAGTAGACGGTTCGAAGAACGAATTGGTTATTTCTGGATTAGGGCAGAAAATGGAAATCTGGAGTTTAGATCAATACAACGCTGAAGTATTGGGTGAGGAGATGGATTTTGGAGCGTTGGCTGAAGAAGTTAGAAAAGACATTGACGCAAAAGGCGACAAGTAATGGAGCAAGTATACCACACCCCGGTGCTGTTGAAAGAGTCGATTGAGGGGTTAAACATTAAGCCTAACGGGGTTTATGTAGATGTGACTTTCGGAGGCGGAGGCCATTCGAAAGAAATATTGAAACAGTTGACAACAGGAAAGCTCATTGCATTTGATCAGGATGGTGAAGCCGCGAAAAATGTCCCGCAAGATGAGCGATTGATTTTTGTCCCGCAAAATTTCAGATTCGTTAAGAACTGGGTTGAACTACACGGATTTCAGCAAGTCGATGGGATTTTGGCAGATCTAGGTGTGAGCAGTCATCAGTTCGATTCTGGCGAGCGTGGATTTTCAATTCGGTTCAATGGTCCTTTGGACATGCGTATGAATCAGTCATCTGGAATTTCTGCAGATGAATGGATCAACAAGTCGAGCGTTCAAGAGATTACAGATGCGCTGAGAATGTATGGCGAGTTAGACGGAGCATACAAAGTCGCAACTGAAATTGATATGCACAAGCCCTTAGGAACCACTCAAGCCTTGATAGATTGCACGCAGTCGTTTGCGAAGAGAGGGAAGGAGAAACAGTTTTTAGCGCAAATGTTCCAAGCATTTCGAATGGTAGTGAACGATGAGATTGCTGTTTTAAAAGAGTTCCTTCAACAATCACTCGAGTTGTTGGCTCCGGAGGGGAGATTGGTGGTGATTAGTTATCACAGTTTGGAAGATCGTTTGGTCAAAGATTTCCTTCGGTCTGGAAATTTAGAGGGAGAGATAAAGAAGGATTTTTTCGGAAATCTAGAGCGTCAGATAGAGCCGGTGAAGAGCAAACCGATTCTTCCATCACAAGAAGAAATAGAAAGAAATGGCAGAAGCCGGAGTGCTAAACTTCGAGTAGGACAAAAAAAATAAAACTTAAAACCGAATGAATATTCGTTCGGTAATTGAAAATGGCAAAGAACGAAGAAACAAAACGCAAAGGAATAACCTTCAGAGAAATCATCGGAGGGGAATTCTTGACACGCCAGTCATTGGTGCGTCAGATGCCTTTTTTCTTTTTCATAGTGGTGCTTTTCTTCCTTCAAATTAGTATGATCTACTATTTTGAATCGGTTCAAATTGAGATAAAGAACACGAAGGATACGCTGAAGAATTTGAATTCTGAGTACAGCACAAATGCAAGTGAATTAAGCGTTAAATCTCAGCACAGCGAAGTCGTAGGCCAAGTGGCACCATGGGGCTTGGTCAATTCTACTACCACCCCGTTCATCATAGATGTCGATTCAAATTTCTTCAAGACAAGTCATGAATGAGTTGAAGAAAATATCTGTTTGGATCTACGTCTTGTACGTGGTTTTATGCATTTTGGCACTGATCATTATTGGAAAGGTATTCTACATTCAGGCCATTCCAAACGAAGACGCTCAAAACCGAGCGGCCCAGTTTACTTATAAGATTAGAGATATTGAGCCCGAGCGCGGAAGAATTTTAGCTGCAGATGGATCTCCACTTTCAACGAGTATTCCAGAATACGAGATTCGTTGGGACAGTAAAGGTGGCTATAACATTGAGCGATTCAATTCGAAGTTAGATAGTCTTAGTGCTGGAATAGCGGAGATTCTTGGAGGCAAGACGCAAGAGGAGGTGAAGCAGATGTTTTTAAAGGCTGTAGAATCGGGAAATCGATACATGAAAGTTGGAGATCACTTGAACTACAATCAAATGCAAAAGTTCAAGTCTTTGCCTTTTGTAAAGGAGAAGAAATTAAAGAGCGGATTCAGAATTGAATCAAGAGAAAAACGCGCTAAGCCCTATGGCGCTTTGGCTGCGAGAACCATTGGAATCTTCCGAGAGAGTAATAAAGTGGGATTGGAAGCATCTTATGATTCATTGCTAAGAGGAAAAGCGGGAAAGCAAATGCAGCAAAAGGTTGGCGGAGATACATGGGTTCCGATGAGCGATGAATTTGTTGTAGAGCCGGAGCCTGGATTTGATGTAGTAACAACAATCGATGTTCACTTGCAAGATGCTGCCCAGAGTTCATTGCGTCACACGATGGAAGTTAATCGTGCTGATTGGGGTTGTGTGATTTTGATGGAAGTTAAAACAGGATACATCAAGGCGCTTGCGAATTTGACTTACGATTCGGTTGCAAATAAATTCTATGAAATTGAAAATTTGGCGCTGACGCAAAGTGTCGAGCCCGGATCTACCATGAAGCTTGCTAGTCTGTTAGCGGCAATAGAAGAAGGCAACTTAGATCTAGGAAAGGTTATACATACTGGAGGAGGGACATTCACAATTGGTGAACACACGCTAAGAGATGTTAAGGCGTGCGGTTCAATTACGATTGAACAGGTTTATGCGAAATCTTCAAACGTAGGAACAGCAATGGTTGTGCGCGATGTGTTCGGCAGCAATCCACAAAAGTTTTTAGATTACCTCGACCGTTTTGGATACGGACAATTGGTAGGAATTGATTTACTGGGTGAAGGAAAATCGGTTGTGAAACGTACAACGAAAGAGGCTCTATGGAGTGATTTGAGTTTAACGCAAATGGCTGTCGGGTACGAGATTCAGGTGACACCGCTTCATCAATTGTGTTTCTACAATGCCATTGCGAATGGTGGAAAATTCATGAAGCCTCGATTAGTGAGTGAGATTCGAAAGAACGGTTTGACGTATGAGAAATACGAACCCGTTGTTATTCGCGAGAATTTTTTGAAGCCAGAAACTATTGCGAAAGGTCGTAAGCTCATGGAGGCTGTAACCACCATTGGAACCGGGAAGGGAGTGTTCAAACATTCTCCTTATCGCGCAGCTGGAAAAACGGGAACTGCCCGTATCAATGAGAACGGCGTTTATCTAGAGAATTACCACAGAGCTTCATTTGTTGGGTATTTCCCAGCTGAGGATCCAAAGTATTCGTGCATTGTCGTAGTAAACAAAGCAAGAGTTTTCGAGGCTTTCGGTGGCAAGGTTGCAGCACCAGTATTTCGGGATTTAGCGAATATATTATTCGGAACCGAATTGGATATTCCGCACAACGCCATGGGAAGCGACAGCACGTTCGTGGCTGAGCCATGGGTTCCGAGCATATTGTCGGGCGAATCGAATGCCTTGCGCAAAGCTTTCTCTCACGTCCAATTTCCATACGCCTTAGAGACTGATGCGCAAATTGTAAGTGCAACAGCAGACGGCAGTGCGCTAACCCTTTCAAGCAAAGACGAAAATGGACACAAGGTTCCAGACGTGCGTGGCATGGGGCTAACAGACGCAGTATACGTGTTGGAAAAAAGAGGATTAAAGGTTTCAACTACGGGATATGGAAAGGTGGTGTCGCAAAGCGTGCTTCCAGGAACAAAGACCAATCATCAATTCATTCAAATAACATTACGATGAAGCTTCTGCAAGACATATTGTACAAAGTTCGACTGGAAGGTGTTGTTGGAAATACTAACGTTGCTGTAGAAAGTATTACTTCTGACTCACGAGCTGTAAGATCAATGGCACTTTTTGTTGCCGTTAAGGGATTGCAGTCAGATGGACATTTATTCATAGCGAAGGCCATTGAGCTAGGTGCAGCAGCTATCGTTTGTCAGGATTTACCTGAGAGTTTAGAAGAAAATATTGTCTACGTTCAAGTAGCCGACACATCGAAAGCGCTGGGCATAATGGCAGCGAATTTTTATGAAAATCCTTCGGAAAAAATGAAGGTGTTGGCCGTAACAGGAACAAATGGAAAAACAACTGTAGCAACTCTTTTATTTCGCTTGTATCGTTCAATGGGTTTCAATTGTGGATTGCTTTCTACCGTTGTGAATCGTATCAACGAAGTTGAAATTCCTTCCACACATACAACACCTGATGCTGTTGCGTTGAACGACTTGTTGGCACGTATGCAGCGCGAAGGCTGCACACATGTTTTCATGGAAGCCTCGTCGCATGCGTTACATCAAAATAGAATGGCTGGGGTGCAAATTGATGGTGCCATTTTCACGAACCTATCACACGATCATTTGGACTATCACGGTTCAATGAATGAATACATAAAAGCGAAGAAGATTTTATTCGATCAGTTAGGTGCAAATGCATACGCTGTTGTGAACGCAGATGATCGCTATCACGATGCGTTGGTTTCCGCTTGCAAGGCGCGTGTTCGAACCTATGCGTTGCACACGATGGCAGATTTCAAAGCGAAGCTTATTGAGAATACGCTTCAAGGTCTTCAGATTAACATTGATCGATTTGAATTGCACTCTCCGTTGATAGGAGAATTCAATGCATACAATTTAACTGCTGTGTTTGCCGCTGCAGTGGAGTTAGGGACAGACCCAACAACCGTGCTTGTTCATCTTTCTGCATTGGGCGCGCCGGAAGGTCGCTTTCAGTACATACGCAAGCAAGACGGCACCATTGCAATTGTTGATTACGCTCATACGCCAGATGCATTGGAAAATGTGTTGAATACAATCCAGTCTGTTCGCGGACAAGAAGAAATTATTTCAGTAGTTGGTTGTGGCGGCGATCGCGATCGCACCAAGCGTCCGATTATGGCTTCTATAGCTGCGAATAAAAGCGATCGCGTAATTGTCACAAGTGACAATCCGCGCAGCGAAGATCCGAAGAGCATTATTCAAGAAATGGTTTCGGGACTTGATCCAATTCAAAAGAAAAAAGTATTGTCAGTAACCGATCGTCGCGAAGCAATTGAAGTGGCGTGCTCACTTGCAAAGCCCGGCGATATCATTCTTATCGCGGGAAAAGGACACGAGAAATACCAAGAGATCAGCGGAGTAAAACATCCATTTGACGATTTAAAAATTATAACAGAACTCTTTCAAACGAACTAAGTATGTTGTACCACCTATTTGAATATTTCGATAAGCACATGCACTTCCCTGGATCTGGGTTGTTCCACTACTTGTCGTTTCGTGCTGCTTTGAGCATTCTAATTTCATTAACCATATCTATGGTTTTTGGAAAAAACTTGATTCGTATACTTCGCAAGAAGCAAGTGGGTGAGACCATTCGCGATTTGGGATTAGACGGACAAATGCAAAAGGCGGGAACACCCACCATGGGCGGACTTATTATTCTTGCTGCTATTCTGGTGCCGACTTTGTTGCTAGCGGATCTTACCAACATCTACATCCAAACGATGATCATAGCAACCATTTGGTTGGGACTCATCGGGTTCTTGGACGATTACATCAAGGTATTCAAAAAGAACAAAGAAGGACTTGCAGGGAAGAGTAAAATTGTTGGGCAAATAGGCGTGGGAATTATTGTGGCGAGCATGCTTTATTGGAATCCATCTGTGACCATTAAAGAGAAAGTTTCAGACGTTCAAATTCAGAATGCGACAACTGAAGAACAGGCTATGCAATGGGAGGAAGAGAAGAGTTTAAAGACAACTATTCCCTTCATTAAAGGCAACGAATTTGACTATGCTTGGTTGGTTCCAGACAGCATGGAAAGTCCGTGGGTGTTGTGGGGAGTGTTTACAGTAATTGTCATATTCATAGTAACAGCAGTTTCAAATGGTGCGAACATTACCGATGGTATTGATGGGTTAGCAACGGGAACAAGTGCCATCATTGGTATTACGCTGGCCATCTTCGCATACGTTTCAGGTAACTACATCTTCGCGGATTACTTGAACGTGATGTACATCCCGCACAGCGGTGAACTTACCGTTTTCATTGCTGCCTTTGTTGGGGCATGTGTCGGATTCCTTTGGTACAACAGTTTCCCAGCGCAAGTATTCATGGGCGATACAGGAAGCTTGGCACTCGGTGGAATTATTGCAACGTTCTCCATTGCTATTCGAAAGGAACTTCTTATTCCAGTTTTATGTGGAATATTCTTGGTGGAAAACTTGAGCGTAATGATTCAAGTTGGGTACTTCAAGTATACGAGGAAAAAGTACGGTGAAGGTCGTCGCATTTTCTTAATGTCTCCTCTTCATCACCATTATCAACGCAAAGGAATGCACGAAGCGAAAATTGTTTCTCGCTTCTGGATCATCGGAATTATGCTAGCTGTATTAACCATCATCACTTTAAAAGTAAGATAATGAGTAAGCGACTGGTCATACTTGGAGGAGGCGAAAGCGGCGCAGGCAC